>CAJPPS010000001.1 GCA_905372595.1 uncultured Capnocytophaga sp.
CCCTTTCTTTTACAAAATTAAATATTATGCAAATTTATTGTATCTACTCTTCCAAGCGAATATCCAATCCGAGTCCTTTGAGCTCATGCATAAGTACATTAAAGGATTCAGGTAATCCTGGTTCAGGCATTACGTCCCCGTGAACAATAGCTTCATAGGTACGAGCACGACCAATAACATCATCGGACTTCACAGTAAGGATTTCTCGTAGGGTGCTAGAAGCTCCATAAGCCTCAAGAGCCCATACCTCCATCTCTCCGAAACGTTGTCCTCCGAACTGTGCCTTACCACCAAGTGGTTGCTGTGTGATAAGTGAGTAAGGACCGATAGAACGAGCGTGCATCTTATCATCAATCATATGTCCAAGCTTGATCATATAGATAACTCCTACAGTAGCTTTCTGGTCAAAACGCTCTCCAGTCCCTCCATCATAAAGATAAGTATGTCCGAAGGCGGGTACGCCTGCCTTATCTGTATATTCTGTAATCTGTTCTAGAGATGCTCCATCAAAGATAGGAGTTGCAAACTTCAAGTCTAGTTTTTGTCCTGCCCATCCAAGTACCGTTTCGTATATCTGCCCAATGTTCATACGAGAAGGCACCCCTAGAGGGTTCAGTACAATATCTACTGGAGTTCCATCTTCAAGGAATGGCATATCCTCATCACGAACGATACGGGCAACAATCCCCTTATTACCGTGGCGTCCTGCCATCTTATCCCCTACTTTAAGCTTACGTTTCTTAGCGATATATATCTTAGCCAACTTCATAATACCTGCGGGAAGTTCGTCCCCTACGGATAGGGTAAACTTATCCCTACGGAGCATTCCTTGTAGGTCGTTCAGCTTAATTTTATAGTTATGAATCAAGTCATTTACCAGTTCATTGGTATGGTCATCAGTAGTCCATCCTCCTGGAATAAGATGTGTATAGTCCTCAATCTCACGGAGTCCTTTCTGGGTATGTTTTTTTCCTTTAGCGATAATTTCCTCACCAAGGTCATTGAATACCCCTTGAGATGTTTTTCCATTGACTAAGGAGAAGAGTTTATCAAGAAGGCGATCCTTAAGCGCTTCTGCTTTAGCATTGAAAGCAGCGTCTAGGGCAGCCATTTCATCTTTTTCTTTAGCGCGTTTTTGGCGCGTTTTTACCGCACGAGCGAAAAGCTTCTTGCCGATAACTACCCCTTCCAATGAAGGAGAAGCTTTTAAGGAAGCATCTTTCACGTCTCCTGCTTTATCTCCGAAGATAGCACGAAGAAGTTTCTCTTCTGGGGTAGGGTCTGACTCTCCTTTAGGAGTTACTTTCCCGATAAGGATATCCCCTGGCTTGATATTAGCCCCTATACGAACTATTCCGTTCTCATCAAGGTCTTTAGTAGCATCCTCAGAGACATTAGGAATATCATTGGTAAGTTCCTCTTCTCCAAGCTTGGTATCACGTACATCCAATGTATATTCATCAATATGGATAGAAGTGAATATATCTTCACGGATTACTCGTTCAGAGATTACAATCGCATCCTCAAAGTTATACCCTTTCCAAGGCATAAAAGCTACCTTCATATTACGCCCTAAAGCAAGCTCACCATTCTGAGTAGCATACCCTTCACAGAGTACTTGTCCTTTGCGTACACGGTCTCCTTTACGTACGATAGGTTTGAGGTTGATACAAGTTCCTTGGTTGGTACGGCGGAACTTAATAAGGTTATAAGTAGTAAGTTCGTCATCAAAGGATACAAGGATTTCGTCCTCAGTACGATCATACTTAATTACAATTTTATCAGCATCTACGTAGGTTACTGTTCCCTCACGTTCTGCATTCATCAGTACACGGGAGTCTGTAGCCACACGTTGCTCAAGCCCTGTTCCTACAATAGGAGCTTCAGGACGCAAGAGGGGTACTGCCTGACGCATCATATTGGATCCCATCAAAGCACGGTTCGCATCATCGTGCTCTAGGAAAGGAATCAATGAAGCCGAAATAGAAGCAATCTGGTTAGGAGCCACATCTATATAATCTACTTCCTCACGAGTAATTACAGGGAAGTCTCCATCTTCTTTCACTACAAGGCGTTCGTCAAGGATATTTCCTTGTTCATCTACATTAATATTAGCTTGAGGAATCTTAAGTCCTTCTTCCTCCTCAGCACTCATATAGATAAGCTCATCAAGCTTTACTTTTCCATTTTCTACCTTTCGGTAAGGGGTTTCAATGAATCCCATATTATTTACCTTAGCATATACCGCCAAGGAAGAAATAAGCCCGATATTAGGTCCTTCAGGAGTTTCAATAGGACAAAGACGCCCATAGTGAGTATAGTGAACGTCACGCACCTCGAATCCGGCACGCTCACGAGAAAGACCTCCAGGTCCTAACGCTGAAAGACGACGCTTGTGGGTAATCTCTGCTAATGGATTGGTTTGATCCATAAACTGAGAAAGCTGGCTGGTTCCAAAGAAAGAGTTGATAACGGAAGAAAGTGTCTTAGCATTAATCAAATCCATTGGAGTAAACACCTCATTATCACGTACATTCATACGCTCACGGATGGTACGAGCCATACGAGAAAGTCCCACTCCAAACTGAGCTGAAAGCTGCTCACCTACAGTACGTACACGTCGGTTAGAAAGGTGGTCAATATCATCCACTTCCGCCTTAGAGTTAATTAACTCAATAAGATATTTAACAATGGTGATAATATCCTCTTTGGTTAGGACTTGCTTATCCATATTGATATCAAGCCCTAATTTTTTATTCATACGATAACGCCCTACATCTCCAAGGTTATAACGCTGATCCGAGAAGAAAAGCTTATCAATAATGTCTCGAGCTGTTTCCTCATCGGGTGGTTCTGCATTACGAAGCTGACGATAGATATGTTCTACTGCTTCTTTTTCAGAGTTGGTAGGGTCTTTCTGAAGGGTATTGTGGATAATGTTATAATCTACAGCACGCTCCTCTTCCTTATGAAGAAGAATTGTCTTCACATTGGCTTCCACAATTTGGTCAATATGCTCCTTCTCAAGAACAGTATCACGGTCAAGAATAATCTCATTACGTTCTATAGAAACTACCTCTCCTGTATCCTCATCTACGAAATCCTCGTGCCAAGTATTAAGCACACGAGCCGCAAGACGACGCCCAAGGTACTTTTTAAGCCCTGTTTTGGAAACTTTTACCTCCTCTGCTAGGTCAAATATTTCAAGAATATCCTTATCACGCTCAAAACCAATAGCACGGAAAAGAGTGGTTACAGGAAGTTTCTTCTTACGGTCAATGTAAGCATACATTACATTGTTAATATCGGTAGTGAATTCAATCCAAGAACCCTTGAAAGGAATGATACGAGCCGAATAGAGCTTGGTACCATTGGCGTGGAAAGACTGCCCGAAGAAAACCCCTGGCGAACGGTGTAACTGAGAAACAATTACTCGCTCTGCCCCATTGATGATAAAGGTACCGCTACCGGTCATATAAGGGATAGTACCCAGATACACATCCTGCACAATGGTTTCAAAATCCTCGTGCTCAGGATCTGTACAATAGAGCTTCAAGCGCGCCTTAAGCGGAACACTGTAAGTGAGCCCACGCTCAATACATTCCTCCACTCCATAGCGAGGAGGATCCACAAAATAATCAAGAAATTCAAGAACAAACTGGTTGCGGGTATCCGAAATAGGGAAGTTTTCTTTAAAAGTGCTATAAAGCCCTTCATTACTTCTGGCATCGGACTTGGTATCTATCTGGAAGAAATCTTGAAAGGACTTCACCTGAATATCCAAAAAGTCAGGATAATCAGGCACGTGCTTAGTAGAAGCAAAATTGATTCTGGCAGCCATCTAGTATAATTATTAATTCATTAATGATTGTTTTCTGAAAAAAATAGGCTCAATACACAACAAATTCCAGTCCATAAAATACATTTAAGAACTGGTACTCAGTGAGTTATTTGAATAATTGATACATACTCTTTTCAAGAGGGCAAAGATAATACTATTTTTCCAGATAACCAAACGGACATTTGTTAATTATCCCTTGCCAACTGTTAATTTCTCGTGATATTTTCTAGAGAAAGACTCAAAAGGAGCAAGCAAAATACCCTATACTAATAATACTTAATAATCCTTTGCGTAACAAGGAACACGCCTTCACTATCAGAAGTTATTTTCTCAATCCAGTTATGATGCTCGTCATACTTATACGTATAGAAATGAGAATTATTACATTTTACCTTTGGATTTTCTAAAAGATCGCCCTCTTTCTTGTGTTCTATCGCAACGTCTCCTTTCTCGTTGTACTCATACGAATACTTTATAAAAGAAGTATTGTCCCACCAATGTTCTTTTTTACTTATCTTTCCTTGAGTATCATAGACAAAGACATCTCTGTATTGTACGTCTCCTGAAGGAATTGCTGCCCACTTGAGGGAGGTAAGTTTCCCTTCTTTATTATAAACAAAAGTAAGATGTGTGGTAGAAGCATATATTTTCCCTTGGTTGTGTCGTATAGAGGAAATCTTCTCTTCTGTCAGTTGTCCTAAAGAATCATAGGTATAAGTACTATGTTCCTTAAGCAGATTCCCTTGATAGGTCAGCGCAGAGGTTTTTCTTGCCTTGGGGTCATTGTCCATTGGATCATACTGATATATGACAGACCAACAATGATCTCGTTCTTTTTCAGGAAGTTCCCCTGTGTCATAGATTTCAGTATAGCCTGATAGACGATATAGCTTATCATACAGGAAAGTAGTCTTCACCATACAATGTGTAGGCGCATCATATTCCTCATAGGTTAGTTTTCTTCCTTTCTCATCGAAAGTAATACGGCGCTTTACTATCTCGAGGGTTTTGTATGCTGTTTCATAAGTACGATTGCGGTAATGCTCCAAAGAAGTATAGTAATTCTCCTCCACCGAGAGCACCTTTCCTTTGAGATTTTTGAACTCTTCATAGGAATCTACCTCTTGGGCTCTTACACAAAAACCGAATAGAAAAAAGAAGCAAATAATCCCTCTCACCCCTGAAAGAGGAATTAATAACCAATGGGGAGTAACTGATTTCATAAAGTATCTAAATTAGTAAAATTAAAAAGTCTCTAATTTTCCTCTCCAGAACTCCATAGCTGTTTCGGCAAACTCTCTTACATAGTCATCTTCATCGGCAAGAAAAGGCTTTATATGAGTCTCTACGTCCGAGGCAATAGAAAGAACTATGATAGAATAGATACGTGAAGAACGGTTTTGATCATAGCTTTCATCTTCTGTGTCAAGGTTGTCAATCTCTTGGTATAACTGTTCAATAATTTCCTTTCTTCCTTCAAAGTCCTCTAGAGTTCTAGATGGAAAATCAAATACATTTTCGGGGAGGTCTTTTAGCTCATCAAAGTCATAAGCCTCCTCGTGCTGCTCAATAACCTCAAGCAAACGACTGATACTCTTAAAGCGAGGTTGTTGTTGGTCTTGGAACTCGTGATCAAGATGGCAGACCATTCCCTTACGAGCTCCTCCGACGAACACACACCAATAATTGGAATTTTCATCCGTAAGGATTACTCTCAGGTCGTTAAAAAGGGTATAATCATTGAAAAAATCCTGCATTCCCTCAAAATCCTCATCTTCAACAGCTATAAAACCATCTCTTCTACGAATAAAACGCTCTTCTCCATAGAATTTTTCCAATTGTTCTATATCTTTGTTGTCAATTCCTGCTTTTTTGAGTTCGTCAAATACTTTCATAAGATTATTAAGGATTAAATACTGATTAATTATTAGGAATTACTAGCTAAAGAATCTGTAGAAGCAAAAATAAGGTATCCTTGTTATACTTTTGAAAAGCAAAAAAAGAACCTAGATTCAAATGGGAGCTCAGGTTATACTCTGAGCCCCCTTAACTATAGAAGATTATGATTTAGAACAAAATAGTAATACCTACTGCTTAGAGATAAACCTCATCAGGTCTTTACGATAACGTTCGAAAGTAAAGACTTCATAGAGTGTAAAGTAATTCCCCTTATCTACACAACGGGGGTAGAGAGCCGTTGCCCACTGATATTTATCCTTATCAAAGTTGAATTCAGTAATCAATAGTTTTATCTGAGCACAGGTAAAGGCTACCTTGGGTTGAGCTTGGAGGTATTCATTCCTTTCGGAGTCAAAGGAAAGCCTCCTATAAGCATTATAAAAAGTAGTAAATACATCATCTGGCATTACCCTCATACTAGGATTCTCGGGAAGATGAGGGGTAGCGCGATAGGGGTTATTCCACAAATCATTCCAGTTCTGCACCCCATACCATTGTTCTTGTATAGGATAAGTATCCAGTTCATAGAGCCCATATCTTATAAAATAATCCAGTACAGTACGGCTATTAGGCTGAGGATATAGGGTAGAACGGTATACAAGGTACCCATTGAGGTATATGGTTATAGGTTGAGGCCTAGAAGGAAGGTCAAAAAAGCGAAATTTTCCTGTATCTCCACTTATCTGCTGTGCTCCTACCGACACGGTAAAATAGCCTCTTTCAGGGATTCGTAGAAAGACTTCACTAGTACCTGGTGCCTGCATCTCCCATTGGTATTGTTGAGGAGAGTTCCGGTATTGGTCAAGGTCAGGACGCCTTTGGCTCCCTCCATCTACCTCTATCTGAATACGTAATTTATTGATATCAGAAAGTTTAGCTTCATTCTGTAAGTGCTTGCCTACAGTAGCGGCTTCTTGAGCTGAAAGCAAGGCTGTCATCCCAAGTGCAAGGAATAAAAATTGTTTTTTCATTTAAGTATCTTTATTATCACCTCCTAGTGATTCTTCTTCTCTAGTTGGTTCTGTAGAATAGATAGCAAAATATATGCCAAAATAATCATTGGCAATGCTGTAACCTTAAAGATAAGAAGCAAAAGTACCGAAAGAAGCAGGTAAATATACTTCATCGCATTATGTTTCCAAGAGAAATCCTTAAACTTCAGTGCCAAGAGTGGTATATTACTATTGAGCAGATAACAACTTAGTACAGTAAGTGATAGTGTTGCCCACAAGGGTAAAGCTGAGATATAAGAAGCCTCATTGACAATCACTCCAATAGAGGTGATAAGCAAGGCATTAGCAGGAGTAGGAAGCCCTATAAATCCGTGTGCCTGCCGAGCATCTATATTAAAGCGAGCTAGGCGATAAGCAGAGGCTAAGGTAACCAGATAACCTACAAAAGGCAAATAGAAATGACTCAGACTACCATAATGAGCTGCATCATAGCTGATAAGCCAATACATCACCTGACCAGGAACTAAACCGGAGGTAACCATATCAGCAAGGGAATCCAACTGGAGCCCTAAAGGAGAGGTTACCTTCAGGGCACGAGCAAGAAAGCCGTCAAAGAAATCAAAGGTAATTCCTATAGCTATCCACAAGAGAGTCCATTGGAATTCCTGCTCAAGAGCGAATTTCAGAGCAATAATCCCCGAAAAGAGGTTCAGGAGGGTAAGAAGGTTAGGGAGATGTTTTTTCATTATCTAAGAGCATTGGTTGGCATCAAGATAGTCCGCTTTGTTATTTCCATTACAGTCCGGAAAGGTAATTGTCCCATCTGAATGATGAATAATCTCATCTATAGAAGGGATTCCATCGCCATCGTGGTCATATTTTTGAGTCTTGAGGAGCTTAATCTGGAAGATAAGGGGGGCATAAGCAGGCACCCCTACAGTTCCTGTATAGTATGCTATAGGAGAGGGAAGGAAGAAAATCCCCATTCCTCCTGTGGTAGGAGGTGTCAGTATCCCTGTAGAGGTATCTTCTGTAGCACTATCTGAGGAGTCTTTCATTAGGGCTACCCCCTCACGGAACCCTATAATAGCCCCTCCCAGATAAGCATTCGCCTGAGTCCCTAAGAGGTCGAACCAAGTATTAGTCCTTAAGGTCATTGCTTGGTCAAACACCTTCCCCTTAAGTGTCTGCCCCTTATAGAGGACAAAAGACCTATCAGCTACTGTTGCTTGGGTACCATTTCCTTCTTGAAGGATTAGGTAATACATTGTAGTATCATAGTAATTACCGTGACGATCCAGAGCTTTGATTACTTTTCTCTTTAAGTTAGGATGCTCCCAAAGAGCAGTTTTGGAGGCGTTTCCCCCTGCAAGGGTATCGAGAATAAAATTCTTCTGAGCATCCAATTCGCAGAAGTGCGTGCGAAGGTAGGCTTGTATATCTCGGTCATTCTCAGGGATAACTTCCGCCATTTCACGGATTTGCACTCCATTATCATCACTTTTTCGGCAGGAGAATACTCCTAAAGAAAGCAGTGCGACAAGGCATATATACTTCTTTGTCATCAGGTAAAAATTTATCTATGAAATTGGGTGCAAGTTACGAAAAAAACTTGTATTTTTGCAAAAAAAAATGCGAATAGACAAATACCTTTGGTGTGTGCGTTATTACAAAACACGAAACCTAGCAACAGAGGCTTGTAAGAAAGGACATATCCGTATTAATGGAGAGATAGCCAAAGCTTCCAAGGAGGTCTATGCACAAGACCAGCTAGAGGTACGCAAAGGAGCTATTTCCTATAAGCTTACAGTATTGGATATGCCTGCTTCTCGAGTAGGCGCAAAGCTTGTAGGGCTCTACTGTGAGGATCACACCCCTGACGAAGCTTTCGAGCAAGCTGCCCAGCAGGCAGAAGCACAAGCTTACTACCGTGCCAAAGGCGAAGGACGCCCCACCAAGAAAGACCGTAGAGCACTGGATGCCCTAACACAATATGAAGCAACTGACCCTGACCTTTTAAATGACTGATTATGACCATTATTCTCACCGCTGAACAAATCCAACATAAAATCCGTAGAATGGCCTACCAAATCTACGAAGCTAATATTCACCAAAATTCTTTTATCCTTGCTGGAATAGAGGGAAATGGCTATGTGCTTGCTCAGAAGCTCTATGAGGAACTCAAAGCCTGTTGCCCTATCCCTGTTACCCTATGTAAGGTAAAAGTAAATAAAACCAACGTTCTTGCCCCTGTAACCACCTCCCTAGAGGTCGCTGACTACCAAGATCAATCCGTTGTGCTGGTTGATGATGTACTTAGCTCAGGAGCAACCCTAATCTATGGAGTAAAGCATTTCCTAGAGGTACCTCTCAAGCAACTCAAAACAGCCGTGCTGGTGAATCGTAACCATAAGAAATACCCTATTAAGGCAGACTTCAAGGGAGTGTCCCTCTCTACCTCCCTACAGGAACATATAGAAGTAAGTTTTGATGGAGAAGCAGTTGCTTACTTGGAATAGCCATAGAAGTGCATTTTAGGTATAAAAACAATTAGAAATGAACATTTTATTGAGCTTATTATTAGTATTTATCTTCCTGAACTCTGTGTTGAAGTTGAGCTTCTGGAAGTGGGGAGCTGTAGCTATTTTCACTATTGGAGTAGGGGCTTTCCTATGGAATGTATTGGACTTTGCTACAGAGCAATCCCAAGTAACCCTTTCTGCCCTAGTGAATGACCCCAAGGTGCTCAGTGATATGGCTGTACTAGTAACCATAGAAAGTGCTGTAGGAATGGTATTCTGCTTTGTAAGCCTAAGAGACTTTTACCAAGGCAGACAAAGCCGATGGAGCCACATACTGAAATGGTTCCCTGGAGTACTACTCTTCCCCACCCTTTTCTATGGGCTTACTCAAACTATTTTTGCCTTCCCTGGGGCTTCCTTTACCCATCTGGCTGGGTGGTATGGAATGGGGGTAATTGGAATCATTTTGTTAGGCTCTCGAGCACTAAAAAGCCTATTACCAGAAAAGGAATTACGCCTAGAGGTGCATCTGCTAATGAATGTCTTTGTAACTCTCCTAGGGCTTACCTGTACCGCCAGTGGGCAGATCATCTATGTTCCTCACAGTGAACCGCTAAACTGGCTCCTCTTAGGAGAGATTTTCCTCTTCTTCTCAGGACTCTTTGTACTAGGCTTTTTCCTGAAGAAATATTTTCATTTCTAATTATACCAACGCAATAGAACAAACTCCTATAACAATAATCACTTTCAAGATATTCTTCAAGAAAGCATAATGCGTCTCTGTCTGGCTTTTCCAGAGAATTGGTAGGTATACACTCACCAAGAGAATTCCTGCCAAAATAAAGTAGTATTTCATTCCTCCTGTATCGGGAAAAGCCGTTAGGAAATAGATACAAGCGAGTGTGAGAGCTATAATAATAGAAATCAATTGCTTAGAACTACGTTCGCCATAATCTGTTGCAATAGTATGATAGCCTAATGCAAAATCCCCCTTGAGATTCTGTAAGTCCTTAGTGAAATCCTTAGCCAATAACAGATAATAGAGGAAAGCTGCGTGGAGGAAGAGAATCTTCTGGAAATTATGATAATAAACAAAAATAGCAAAGAAAGGAATAATTGCCAAAATCCCTGCCACAATATTGCCTACCAATACTATCTTCTTGAGCTTATGAGAGTAGAACCACATCATAAAAATATAGATGGAGAAGAACAACACCGCCCGA
The DNA here is from genome assembly GCA_905372595.1 of uncultured Capnocytophaga sp. Lineage (GTDB taxonomy): Bacteria > Bacteroidota > Bacteroidia > Flavobacteriales > Flavobacteriaceae > Capnocytophaga. The sequence goes on from CAJPPS010000001.1 coordinate 10,499, forward strand.
AAGGAAACATAACTGGCAACCATTGTTGAGAGAAAATTCAAGAGAAAATAACAAATCAGCTGGGTGCGCTGGCTTACCAGATGTACTAGCTGTGAGCGGATAGGCTGGTTAATCAAATCCTTTTCCTTGTCATAGAAAGCATTTACAATATACCCCCCTGCGACTGCCAGTGCTGTAGAAAGTACCAAAGCAAAAAGATTTCCATCCAAGATAACTTCCTTAAAAGGCTTCTTGGAAAGGATGAAAATAGCTGATAGATACTGCGCTAAGCAAATCATCAGGATATTATACCCTCTGACTACTGAAAAAAGACTTAACAAATATTTCATTCCCTAAAAGCTATTTTCCTGCAAAAATACAATATTTAGCAACAAAAGTCAAGGGATTGTGCGGTTAAAAGGAAGATAATTATTTGTTGTTAATTGTTAATGACTGGTGTGGGATAGGTAGGCTATCCCTTTTATGAGAGAAATACCCTAAAGGTATTGGTATGCGCCTTAAGAATCGTGTCTATTTTAGGAGAATACCCCCCTCCCATACTACACTGTATAGGTAGCCCATAACGTTGTATATATTCATATACAAGGGTATCCCTCTGCTTACAACCATCTAGTGTCAAGGAGAGCCTACCCAGTTTATCACTCTGTAGAACATCTACCCCTGACTGATAGAATACAAACCTAGGTTGTACCCTATCAAATAAGGTTCTCAGTGCTTCGCCTAGTACCGAGAGATACCGTTCGTCTCCTGTATCATCAGGCAGAGGGATATCCCAATCGGAGGTCTCTTTCTCAAAAGGATAGTTATGGGTAGCGTGCATAGAGAAGGTGAATACCTCAGGTGTATGAGCGAATATCTCTGCCGTACCATTTCCTTGATGTACGTCCAAGTCAATGATTAGAATAGGGCTTATCCTAAGGTGCTTAAGGAGGTAAGCCGCAGCAACAGCCTGATCATTCAGCATACAGAAGCCCTCTCCCCTATTGGAAAAAGCGTGATGGGTACCTCCTGCAATATTGAAAGCACAGCCATTCTCCAGAGCATATTGGGCTCCTTGTAGGGTACCTCCCACCAGAGATACCTCCCTACGAACTAGTTGCTCACTCTGCTGAAAGCCTATGCGAATCGCCTCACGCTGAGGAAGAGTCAAGGAGAGAAACTGACACACATAGGAAGGGCTATGTGCCAGTATAAGCTGCTCAAAAGAAGCTGGTTCTGGAGTGAAAAAATCAGTAGGTTCCGCAATCCCTTCCCATAACAAAGCCTCATATAAGAGGGCGTACTTCTCCATTGGGAAGCGATGATTCTGGGGAACAGGATGTGTATAGATAGGGTCAAAAGCAATCATTGGCAAAAGGAAAATGAGTTAGTAAGAGATTCCCACTAACTCATTAATACATTTTAAATATCTATGGATTACTCTCCAGCTTTAGGATCTGGTCCATATTGATTTTCTCTGCGTTCTCCTTCAGTACAACAAAGGATTAGGTTGTAGATAGGGATGAAAATATACCACCAATCTTTTCCTACATCGTGCATACGACGTACCGCTACAGCAATGCTAGGAATTATGCTTGCAAGCCCATAAAGCATTGCAACAATACCAAAAATAGCCCCTCCATTTTCTCCTAGGACCATACCTACTACCTGAAGACCAAAGGAGATAAGAAAGTTAAAAAGGAAGAACATCCAATACTCTTTTCTGCGGGCTCTCCCATTGAAATTAGCGAAGTTTTTGGTAAAAACCTCAATAAAGTACTTTTGAAACATACTACAAATAAATTTAATTATTAAAGATTTTCTTATGGAAAACCCTTTTTTATTCAAGGGCCTCCTAATCAGGGAGCAAAATTAATAAAAATAAATGAATGAAACAAACTTTTTTATGATTTAATAACCAACACTACAATCCCAAACATAACTTTTGCTCATAGAAAGCAAAATCATCCTAATTTCACTTCTATATACATCTCTACAATAAAAAACTTTCCCTTCCTAAGAGAAAGGGAAAGTCAAAAACTTAAAAAACAAAGAAAATCGATCTTATTATGCTCCTTTACTTGCTAAGAAGGAACCAAAGATTGCTATCCTTAGTGCTGGTAAGCAAGTAATAATCATTATACTGAGTACTATTAACTGTATAAGGTCCCTTTTCAGCTATTCTCCTGTAAAGCCTTACCAATGGGGAGAAATACTGGATATTATTCTTATAATCTCCTTCGCTATAAGCTACATTGGTAGAAGGTCCCTTGAGTACCATTTGTATTTGGTCAGGATGTTCAGGTACACCTTGGAAATCTACCTCATAGAATGTCCATACGCCACCACTATAAGGAGATGCATAGGAGATATACTTAGACAATCCCGCGGTAGATTCACTATCGCTTCCCTTGATATTCTTCACATAGAGATAAGGATCCCTTAGGAGGTCATACCAAATTTGTTGGCGAGCGATTTCGTTCTTGGCTTCTGTGTACATCGCAAAAATACCTGCAGAAACATAGCCATATTCTTCATTAAAAAGGATTTCCTTAGCCGTATCGGTAATCTCTATAGGAGAAGAGACAAAGTTGGCAGCAATAGTTCCGTCGGGAGTAGTAAGAGCCGTCTGGGTGTCATTGATATACAATTCATCTATAGAAACCCCTTCTATAACAACAGGTTCATAGAGCTTAATCCCCTTATCTGTATAGATATAAGCCTGCTGTACTTTCTGATTATCATAGCTAAAGAGCAATTGGCGATAGCCAGGGGAAAGATTTAGCTTTACGGTTTTGCCCCCTACAGTAATAGGATTAAGAGCTTTTCCTATGAAGAGCTGTATATTTTGACGTATTTTGTTCAAATAAGCCTCACGATTTCCAGAGAAACGGGTAAGGGTCATTAGGTTACGAGAGGTTCTACCTTGTAAAGTGTAAGTATCGCCTTCTTTTTTGATAATATCATAGAAAATATCCCCTCCACGAGCATTGGGATGCTGAGCTGAAGTGGTTCTGAAGTGATGTAGCACTTCATTATAAGTATCAAAGCTCAGGGAAAGCTTTTCGGTGAGCTGATAGGAATAGAAAGAAGCTACTTCATCATTATTAATCATAAATTCAGAGGAAGCCACAACTTTTCCATTATTGAGCTTGAGAAGGATATTATACCCTCCTATTGCTCGATGTACATAATCGGTAGTTTCCAGTCCTTGCCTATACACCTCTGGATAGCACGAGAGCAACCAGTAGCCATCGTATTCTAAGGCGGTTTTATTCTCATTGAGCTTATCTGCAGTGCGTTCTGCAGGGGTTTTATCAAAGACTTCTTCCTGCCTATAATCACAAGAAGTCCATAAAGACGCTCCCAAAAGTAATATAATGTATTTTCTCATAAGTTCTTTTTTAATTATTCTAAGGTAGTGAAATCTTTTCTAGGAACGGTATTTCCTTCGAAATCTTTTCCTACTACATAGGGATAACGGCTACGAATTTCAGCACGTAATTCATCCAAATTGATATTCCATTCATTAGAGAGATAGCTCTTTATAATACCAATTTTCTGTTCTATCTTCTGCTTTCCTGTATAGGTCTCTGTGGAACGAATTTTTGCATTAGCTGTTTGAAGTTCTTCCTCCCATACTTTAGTAGAGAAATAAGGACGGTAAGTATTGGGGTTCTGTAGGGTTCCATAATTGACGAACTTTGCTTTCCAAGCTGTATAAAGAGCATCATTAAAGCCATCATTATTGGCATCAGTACCTGGGTGATTGGCAATATCACATCCACAGTCCAATGTAGCGTTATAATAGACGATATAACGAGCGATCATCTCCACAAAGTCCTCATCCTTATCAAAGGAAGAATAAGCGGTCATAAAGCCGGCTTTAAGAAAATCATCTCCTGTCCATACAGACCAGCTATCTCTTTTGTAATCAGAGGCTGAGACCCTTTCATAGTCAGAGGTGTAGAGCTTGGCTTGGTGCCAAGTGTGGGCATTCTCGTGATAGAGGGTAGCCAGCATATTCTCATTCAGATAATAAATATTATCCGTCTTGAGATGGTTCATCTCCAAGAGGTGAATTTTGACTCCTGCCACAGCAAAACCTACGTACTTATTCCCGTTAGGAGCAAATGCAGGTTCTCCTATGAGAATGACCGTATTAAAGGAGTGTTCTTTCATAAACTGCTTAGAAGTTACCTTGATATAAGGTTCTATAAATAGGTAACTGAACACATTGGAAAAAACAATCGCTTTTTCATACTTAGTAGGAGTGAAAGTATATCCTCTGTTGATTTCACGTTCTAGAAATCGGTAGATGATGCGAATCCCATAGGGACGAGCAAAATCTCTTTCCAAGCGATCATCTAAGGGAGTATGGGTATCCATCACTTGGGTTCCTTCCTCTCCCCCAAGCTTACTTTCGGAAGATACCTTATCATTACTACAGCTGAAAAGAAAAGGAAGAGATGCTAATATATATAGTATTTTTTTCATAAGTAAAGTATTTGTTATCTAGGATTAGGTTGTATGCCTGCCTTAATAGAGGAGGCTGGAAGCTGAATGGCTCTACGCTCATCGGAAGCCGGAAGACTTGCTTTGAACTCGTTCAGGTGCCTATCTACATTATCAGTCTGGAAACGAGACACTTCTATATTATATCGCTTAACATCTTGCCAGCGTAAGCCTTCGCCAAGAGTAAGGATACGACGACACTGAAGCAAGTAATGTAAGAGCGGTTCCGCAGTACCATCATTGGCAATAGCAAAAGAGGGGGTCAGCTGTTTTTTCTGGGTAAGACCGTCCTGAGTATTCTGAGAATAAGCCATTGCGTTATAGAAGGACTTTACTTGGTCTAGAGTTACCTCATTACGAGAGGAATAACTTAAGATCGTCTTCTGTTGGATAAACTTAGATGTCCAGAGGTTCAAATCCTTCAAGGCAGCTTCATATTCTCCCTTATGAATTTTTGCTTCGGCACGTACCAAGAGCGTCTCATCTGTTGTGAAAGGAACAATTACGGTTCTAGAGGTACTTCCAGTAGAAAAAGAAGGAAATTTATCAAAGAAAACAGTACTATTACGCCCATTATCTACCTTAATAGGCATAAACCAATAGAATTCATATCCATAATTATTTTTCCCTGATTTTCCTTGAGGATCCCATACATTCTTAGCCTCAATAGTCTGTGTTTCGGAGATAAAAACATTATGTGTATAACGCTTTGCCACCCCTTGGGTATAATAAGCAGTAGGAAGCTGAGAGGAAATAGGTAAAAGCAATAAGTTAGCCTCTATATCTTCACGTGCATAGTATAGGGCTCGACTTCCTTGGTTAGTACTTCCTGCCTTATTCACATCACGGAAATCTTCCCAATTCCTAAGCAAAGACTTAGTAGTAACATCATTGGTAGAAAGGACATTATTGGCATATTCTATAGCCTTGTCCCAATTCTGGTAATAGAGATAGAAACGAGCGGCAAAGGCATTAGCTGCTTTCTTGTTAAAGTGATACTTAGGCATCTGGTAATAACTGTCCTCTATCAATGGGAGTCCTTCCTGTAAGTCGGCAGCAATATGCTGATAGACCTGAGCTACAGTACTTCTACCATACTTAGGATCCAGCTTCGTCTCAGAGGTAAGTGCATAAGGTATCCCCAAGTCGGCACTACTAGTAGTAGGATTATACGCCTTACAGAAGGTATTGACCAGCTCAAAATGTGCGTAAGCACGTGCTAGCAAAGCCTCTGCTTTGGCTGGGTTGAGCTTAGGATCATTTCCTAATTTAGCAATTCCTTCTAAGGCTTCATTAGCGTGACTAATGGCTTTATAGTTCTGTGCCCATACATATTCCAGCCCTTCATAGTTCCCATATTCATTAATAGTTTTCCAATAAACGACCTCGTCAGTAAGGTAATTAAAGTCCGTTACGATAGTTCCATTATCAGCTATATTATCACTAGAATACTCATTAAGCATCATAGCACTCGCCCCAGGGTAAGCATTCACTAACACTCGCTTAATACGCTCTGGAGAATTCACAGGTACTTGGCTATCAGGAAGCTCATCAAGGAGATCACTACAAGAAGAGAACAAAGAGATGCCTGCTATCAGGTATATTATTTTTTTCATTATTCACTGTTTTAAATTATTATTACAATCCTATGCGCAAGGTAAAAATCAATCGCTTAGGAGAGATAGGAGTATGTCCATTGGCTAGGAAGTCAGGGTCATCACCATTAAGTTTCTTATCAGCATAGAGAAGTGCCAAGTTAGTAGCTTGTAGCTTCACACTAAGCTGACGAATACGGCTTTCTCGTAAGAAATTTCTATCAAAGGTATAGCCTAAAGAAATTTCTTTCAGGCGGATATTATCCCCTTTGGCGATACGTACGTCAGAATAGTCATAAGTTAGATAGGCTTGGTTAAGCTCTTTCCAGCCATTGAATAATCTTTGGTACATATAGGTTGTATAGAGAACAGGCACATCGGTTTTGTTCTCATCACCAGGGTATTGCCAACGGTTATTAAGCTCTCGTGGCACTGTAGTATAGTCATTGTATATATTTCTCATTCCTCTTAGGCGCACGACGTTTCCATAAGAATAGGTCAGTACCACTCCTAAAGAGATTCCTTTGTAATTAAGGGTATTCGTAAAGCTTCCCTTATCGGTAGGAATAAGCGTTCCAGAGTATTTCAGAAAATCTACATTCGGACTATCAAAACGTACTCCGTTGATGGTCGTTTCTCCATTTTGATCTTTGAAAGTAGGGAGTCCTCTATTATCCAATCCGTTAAAAGGTACTGAGAAAAGGGATTTTAAAGGATAACCTTCTTTGGCAAATCCTCCTTGTGAAGTAGCTTTCTTAGAGTTATACCCAACCATATCCTGAATAGTAGGATTGGTAAGGAGCTTGGTTACTTCATTGGTTGCACGAGAATATACAAAAGAAGTTCTCCAAGAGAAATCAGCTGTTTTGATATTGGTAGTTTCCAAGCCTATTTCCAATCCTTGAGTACGCATCTCTGCCATATTTCCTTTTTTGACAATAGTACCACTGATTCCTTGTGTGGTAATTCCTCCTATAAGGTCATAATTCTTACGGTTGAACCAAGTCAAAGATAAGTTCACACGATCATTGAAGAGTCCAAAATCCGCCCCTAGGTTTAGTTCTTGGTTTTTCTCATAAGTAAGGTCGTGGTTGGCTGTATTGGAGATGCTCAATCCCAACTCTCTCTGAGAGGAGTTTCGCCAAGGGTCATTCGTATAGATTTGAGAAAGGGAGTTGCTCACTGAAGGAGCTACGGCAGTTACCCCAAAAGAAGCGTTGAAGCTTAGGTGAGAAATTGGTTTAAGATATTGAAAGAAGTGCTCTTGAGTTACATTCCAGCTCACTCCTGTATTCCAAGTAGGCATCCAGCGGATATAAGGAGAAGGACCAAACTGGTTAGAAGCATCATAGCGCAAGGTACCATTGACGGTATAGCGATTCTTAAAGGTATAGGTAGCATTCCCGAAGAATGCTTGATTGTTATTAATAGTATTATTCAAGCTATAATAAGTATACCCTTGTTCTTGCCAGAACTGGAACCATTTGTAGGAATAAGTTCCATAATTTCCAGAGTTATATAAAAGCCCAAAATGATCTGTAATATCATTCGCATGCTTAGCATTATCCATTTCAAATCCTCCAAAGAGTCCGAGCGTATGTAATCCATTGGCAAAAGAATCATTATAATTGAGGGTAGCTCGGAAAGTATTAGCGGTAGTGGTCGCTTCTGTTTTTCTACGAATACCTCCTTCAGGAAGTACCGATACAGGCAAAGCAAATGGATTGTTGGGATCTTTGTAGAGATACTTATTATAGGTTCTTATTAAGGCATTGGGCATATACCTAAATGAGTTCGCATAATTTGAGTTTTCATTCAGTTCCCTATTGGCTATATTGGACTGATAACGAATAGCACCCATTAGAGTAGCTTTAACTTTAGGTGTAATTTTATAAGTAAGCTGAGCTTGAAGTCTCAATGTTGCTATATCAGTATCTGTATAGGAGTTATTAATCTCTTCCAAAGCATTGTAAGGCGTATATCTATACTTATAATGTTCTTTGGGATCCAAAATGCGAGAATGAGTAAGCGCATAATTATAAATAGATCCTTCTGTTATAATTGGTGTAGATTGTGTTTTATAAGAAAGGTCTGTGATAACATTCAAGGAAAACTTAGAAGAGAGGTTATAGTTCGCATTAAGGTTTCCTGAATATTGGGAATAAGTAGTGTTCTTTTGCCAGCCTGGGTCAGAAAGGAGGCTTAAGGAAGCATAATAAGAGGATTTATCACTTCCAGAAGAGAAAGAAAGTGTATGGTTCTGCATAATACTTGTCTGGAAGAGCTCTTTGAACCAGTTGGTATTCCTTTTTTCAGCGGCTTGCATATAAGCCAATCGTCCTTCAGGAGTATTGGGCACAGCGAAATTCCCACTAGCATCTACTACATTGTGTAACTCGTACATTCTACCCATCAATCCTTTTCTCTCCCAGATAGAAGTAATATCAGGGGTAAGGTGTCCTCCACGAATCAACTCCTGAATAACAGACATCTGGTCTTGAGAATTCATAATATTATATTCCCCATAAGTAGGAATAAAACGAAAAGTAGATTCATTTGTATAAGTAATAGTACTTGCTCCTGAAGTACCTTTCTTAGTAGTTACCACTACCACACCAGCAATAGCTCGAGGACCATATACTGCTGTAGCAGAAGCATCCTTAAGCACCTTAAAGCTCTCAATGCTCTCAGCAGTAAGCCCAGGAATGGCTGAAGCAATCAGCATTTTAGCATCATCAGAGACGAGCTCCTCAGGCTTAAGGTCTATATCATCCTGCAGAATCACCCCATTGAGTACCCATAGAGGTTTTACTTCTTTGGAAATAGAGGTTTGCCCACGGGTATTGGTATTCATAGGCGCAGAAGCCTCTTTTTTAGTAAGCTGTTCACCTGTTGCTAGCAAAGTAACATCTACAACAGAAGAAGTAGGAGTTATTTCCTGCGTTTGCATTCCTTTCAAAGAAAAAACCAAGGATTGCCCCTTGGAGAGAGTCAGGGTATAAAGCCCATCAAAATCGGTGAGAGTAGAAAGGGAAGTCCCCTTAATCGTCACCAAAACCCCTGAGAGGGGCTTGGACTTAGCGTCCTTGACCGCCCCAGAGATTTTCAATTGCTCCTGAGCGAAGGAGGCAACGCCTCCTCCCAGAAAGAGCAATAGCATTAGTAGCATTTTCATTCTCAATGTATTCATATCTTATTTTTCTTGTTGTTCCCTCTGAAAATAAACAGCTTTTTCAAGCAAAATCAAGCTTTTTCTTGCTGTAAATTTGAGTTACAAAGTTACAAAAAAGAAACGAATCCAGTTATTTTTTTAACATAAAAAATCCTTACAAAATAAGACTAAGAACTCTTTTTTATTAAATAACTGTTAATCATACACATTCACTCTACTATTGATATAAAACAACAGCCCCAAGCAATGTCTTTGACCATCAGAAGTACTTTCCTTCTTCTAGACAATAAAAAAATCCCTTCACTAAGGAAAGGATTTTCAAGGTTTGTTACACATTTTTTATTTCTTAACAAGCATCCACACATTAGCATCTCTTGCTGCGGTGAGCTTATAATAATCATCTGAATATTCTTCTACAATATAGGGGGATTGCTTAGCTATGTCCTCCATAAACTTCCCTAAATGCTCTCTACAATAGAACAAATGATTTCCTTCGTCCTTAGGGTTATTTATAAGAATTTTCACCTGATTAGCCGCTCCTGCCACTCCTACAAAATCCATCATATAGTAAGCAGTGAGCTTGTAGGTGTCATCTGTATCATAGACATTCTCCATATAGAATCCTGTGGATCGGTCTCCTTCGTTTCCATCCATTGTAAGAAAGAGCAATTGTTCAGAAAGGGTAAATCCTGGTAATAAGCGAGCTGTTCTGCGCCTAGTGGTATTGAAACTTCTAACCAAAGAGGGAGACACATAACCGTTCAAGAACCATATCTGGAAGCTACTTCCTGCTGTTGTAGGAGGAAGCAGAGGAGATGTTACAAAATCTGAGCTGATACTTCCGTCAGGGGTAGCCAGGGCAGTCTTAGCATCGTTCAGGTAGAACTCTGAGAGAGTATGCCCATTAATCGTTACAGGCTCATAGAGCTTGATTCCCTTTTCGGTAAGGATAAAAGCCCGTTGTTCATACTTACGTCCTTCGTCATAGATGAAAGCCAACTGACGTACGCTGGGAAAGAGGTCAAGCTTCACTTCTACCCCTCCTACTTGGATAGGAGAAAGTCCTTTGTTCTTAAGTACATCTCGGTTTTCTCGGATTTTGTTAAGGAAAGCCTCTCTATCGGTAGTGAGCTTGGTCAGGGTCATTATATTTTCATTTCTTTTCCCTTTGAGAGTGAAACCTCCATCTTGCTCTTTTTCGATAATAAAATCCACTTCTCCTCCTTTAGCATTAGGAAAGTTAGACGTTACATGAGAGAAATGATGGAGTACTTCTCCATAAGTATTGAAACTCAAAATCGGAAATTCCGCCAATGAATAAGTATAGCGAGAGGTATCTTCGTCATTAGTCGTTTTCACCTCTGAAGAGGCGGTTACCTTTCCTTCTGAGAATTTCAGGACAAAATTATACCCTCCTAAAGCACGGTGGTACTTAGGATAATCATTGGTAGAGGGAAAAATTGTAGGATAATAGGGATATACCCAAAAACCATCTCGATATTCTTCAGGATAGTAGGTAAGAAGCCAATATCCATTATCTCCTTCCAGAACTTGCTTATATTTGCCTAAAACAGAGAGGGTACGCTCTGTAGGTTTTTGTTCGAAAACAGGATCTTCCTTATACTGGCAAGCAGTAAAAGAGAGCAAAGCAAGGCATAAGCTGATATATTTTTTCATAATTAATTGTCATTTAAGTTAGAGAAATCTTTTCTGGGCACTGTATTTCCATAGAAGTCTTTCCCTACTACATAAGGGTATCGGCTACGGATTTCAGCACGTAGGGCATCAAGGTCAATATTCCAAGTGGTGGAAAGATAGTTCTTCATAATGGCTATTTTTTGCTCTATCTTTTCCTTACCTGTATACTGTTCTGTATCACGGATTTTCGTATTGGCACGCTCCATCACCTCTTGCCATACTTGAGAAGAATCATAATTTACATAGCGGTTATCATAGAGCAATCCATAGTTCCAGCGCTTATTTCTCCAATTGTAATAAGCCACAGCATCATAACCATCAGGGAAACTCTGCAAATCAGGATCAGAGGAATTCCTACCCCATTGGGTCTGGTCAGTAGTAGCACAGTTACAACCATCCAAATCTGCATTGAAGAAAACAATATAGCGGGCTAAAAGCTCTACGAAGTCCTCATCTTTGTTAAAGCTGGAATATCCTGTAATAAACCCTGCCTTGAGGTAATCCTCTCCTTGCCAAGAGGTTGTCCAGTTTCCTCCTTTATAGTCATTTCCTGAAATTCTCTCATACTCAGGGTCAAAACGAATAGACTGATGCCAAGTATGAGCATTCTCGTGGTAAAGAGTTACCAAGATATTATCATTGAGCCAATAGATATTATTAGGTTCCGTATTATTAATCTCGGTAAGGTGGATCTTGACTCCTGCTACAGCAAGCCCTACCAGCTTAGACCCATTGGGGTTAAAGGCAGGGTCTCCTATAAGGATTAGTGTCCTAAAAGAGTGCTCATTGAGGAACTTCTGGGAGGTCATCTTCACATAAGGCTCAATAAAGAGATATTTGAAGATATTAGCAAACTCCACTGCTTTTTCATATCTTACAGGAGAAAAAGTATAAGTACGGTCTACTTCTTCCTCGATAAACTGGTATAATACGCTTATATTATAGGGTTTCTCTACATTGTTATAGAGGTATCTATCCAGTTCGTTCTGAGGGTTAATCCGCTCATTATGTTCTATAGAGGGCATTAAGGAACTTTCATCGGAAAGTTTGTCATTAGCAGTACATCCTACAAGGCTTACTGCCAAAAAAGAATATAGTATTTTTTTCATAAGTGCAGTGTTTTATCTTGGGTTGGGTTCCATTCCTGCTCCTAAGACCTCATCGGGGAGCTGGAAAGTGTTTCTAAGATCTCCGGAGGTAAGTATATCGGATACTTGATAGGTTCCGTTTCCGTATTTTTGGTAACGAGGCACTTCTATATTGTACCGCCTAATGTCCTGCCAGCGGAGTCCTTCGCCAAGAGTTAGGATACGGCGACACTGAAGTAGGTAGTGTAACATAGCTGTTTGATCTTCCGAAAGGGTATTGGTGAAAGTAGGATGAAGATTTTTCTTCTGAGTAACTCCTTCCACAGTACTTTGGGAATAAGGCATATTGGTATCATTATAGAAAGTCTTGATATCATCTACCGTAAAACCTGTATTTCTATTGGTAGAGCCTCGTATAGTTAGCACCTTAACATAGCCCTTAGTCCAAAGGTTCAGGTCTCTGATAGCTCCCTCAAGGTCATTTTTCATAATCTTTGCTTCGGCACGTACCATAAGGGTTTCATCGGTAGTAAAAGGCACAATGATAGTCCCATAGAGGTCAGATCCTCGTTTAAAACGAGGAAATTTCCCCATCAGTACAATATCATATTCCCTACCTCCTGTATTGTTCGTAAAGGGAAGAAACCAATAGCGTGAATACCCATTGGTAGCATTCTGTGCTAAGGGATCCCAAAGGTTACGGGCTCCTAAGGTCTCTTTTTCAGAGACAAAGAAGTTATGGATATAGCGAGCAGGATTGTTTTCGTTAAAATAACTTGCCTCAGAGATTTCTGTATAGGTAGGTTGTAGCATTAGGTTGGCATCTATGTTTTCCTTGGTATAATAGAGGGCATAGTTATTCCTACGAGTGGAACCTATCTTGGTAGCATCACCGAAATCACTCCATTTCCTAAGGAGATTGGCAGTGGTAGCATCATTCTCTGTAAGGACTACATTGGCATAGGCTATTGCCTTATCCCACTGCTGGTAATAGAGGAAGAAGCGAGCGGCAAAGGCATAAGCTGCCTTTTTATTGAAGTGATACTTAGGCATTTGATAATAGTTATCATCAATTAGGGGTAGTCCTGCCTCAATATCTGTAGCAATTTTTTGATAGAAGTCAGCTACATTTCCACGAGGATATTTTACAATGAGCTTATCCTCTATCTGGGTCATATAGGGAAGTCCCAAATCAGTACTACTAGTAGTAGTATTATATGCTTTACAGAAGACATTGGCTAAGCAGAAATGTGCATAAGCACGAATCATCAGCGCTTCCCCTTTGGCGGGGTTTAGGGAAGTGGCATTACCCAACTTCTCTTCTATTGCTTTTAGGGCACGATTGGCAGAGGAAATAGCATCATAGTGGTATTCCCAAAAATAATGCAAGCCATCGTAGTCCCAATATTCTTTTACAGGTTTCCAATAGGCTGCCTCTCCTGCAAAGAAAGGTACATAAGGAATCACTTCCCCATTATCGGCAATATTATCCGAAGCAAGCTCTGTGATATAGGTAGCGGTTGTCTTAGGATAGGCATCGGTAAGTACCGCTTTTACCTCTTCGGGAGTAGAAATCTCCTGTAACCTTTTATCGGGCATCTCATCGAGTAAGTCATTACAGGAGGAGAGCGCAAAGGCAGTTATTATAAGTATATATATCTTTTTCATTGTCAATAGTTTTTAGGTTATAGTCCCACACGTAGGGTAAATATCAATCTCTTAGGAGCAATAGGGGTGTTGGAGATTAGGTAATCAGGGTCATCGCCATTGAGCCTCTTATCGGCATAAAGTAAGGCAAGATTGGTAGCTTGCAACTTTACACTAAGCTGGCGAATACGAGTCTCCCGCAAGAAATTTTTATCAAAAGTATAACCTATAGAGACTTCTTTTAGGCGAATATTATCTCCCTTGGCTATACGCACATCGGAATAATCATAAGAGCGATAAGCTCTATCTAATAGACTATTATAGCCATATCGGTACTGCTGGTAACCACTGAAGAGCACAGGAATATTAGTTTTCTTCTCATCTCCTGCGAACTGCCAACGGTCATTGACTTCATTAGGGATAGAAGTAGCATCCGCATAAGTACCGCTATAGATATTCCTAATTCCCTTAAGGCGTACCACATTTCCATAAGCATAGGTAAACACTACTCCTACTGATATTCCCTTGTAGGAGAAGGTATTGCCCAAGCTACCCCTATCGGTAGGAACAAGGGTTCCTGAATACTTAAGGAAATCCACCCTTCTGTCCTTCATATCAATATTGAAGCGAGTGGAGTTGCCCTGTTGGTCAAGGAAAGTAGGGAGTCCCTCCCCATCCAAGCCATTGAAAGGTACTGAGAAGAGAGAGCTTAGGGGATATCCTTCTCGAGAGAATCCTCCAGTTCCTGTATAACCTACCATATCCCCTATAGTAGGAGCGGTGTTGAGCTTGGTAATTTCATTGGTATTATAAGAATGTACAAAGGAAGTTCTCCAAGAGAAGTCTGCTGTCTTGATATTGGTAGTTTCCAAGCCTATTTCAAGCCCTCGACTACGCAATTCAGCTATATTACCACTCTTGGTGATAGTCCCCCCTACCCCTTGTGTAGTTACATTCCCTATAAGGTCATAGCTCTTACGCTGAAACCAAGTCAAGGATACATTCAATCGAGATTTGAACAAACCAAACTGAGTGCCAAGGTTTAGCTCTTGATTTTTCTCATAAGTAAGGTCATTATTAGCCAAATTGGAACGATAGATACTGGGTTCCCTTTCAGCAGAGTTACGCCAAGCCAACTGATAATACAGCTGTGCTAAGGAATTACTCATAGAAGGCGCTACTGCTGTTACCCCATAGGAAGCACTGAAGCTTAAGTGTGAGAAAGGCTTGAGAGAGGAGAAGAATTTCTCCTGAGCTACATTCCAAGTAACTCCTACATTCCAAGTAGGCATCCAGCGGACAAAGCGGGCTGGACCAAATTGGTTGGAAGCATCGTAGCGTAAGGTACCATTGAGTGTATAGCGACTATTATAGGTATAGGAGGCATTCCCGAAGATAGCCTGGTTATTATCCACTGTATTGGTAATATCATAATAATCCTCGGACTGTTCTTGGAGGTATTTGAAGAAATTATAGGTATAAGCTCCCAAATTTCCTGCATTATAGATAGTTCCATAAAACCTATTGGTGTCATCCGTTTTTTTAGTATTATCCATATCAAACCCTCCATAGAGTGCTACCGTATGAAGCCCGTCAAGGAAAGTATCATTATAGTTCAGGGTAGCACGGAAGTTATTTCCGTTGGAAGTACGTACGCGCTTGATACGCACCCCTCCTTGAGGAAGTACCACCTGAGGAATAGAAAATGGATCATTAGGATCTTTGTAGAGATAGGAGTTATAATCCCTTACCGTTTCATTAGGAGCGGCTCTAAAGCGTTCTGCATAGTTGGATTTTTCAGTTCGTTCTGTATTACGGATATTGGACTGGTAGCGGATAGCTCCCATCACTACTGCCTTGAGCTTAGGGGTGATATTATAAGTAAGCTGTCCCTGAACGCGCAAGGTAGCCAAGTCTCTTGTAAGATAGTCATTATCTATCTCACTGAGAATATTACGGGGTGCATAATAGTAGGAATAGCTATCTTTAGGGTCTAAGGTACGAGGATAGGCTAAAGCATATTCATATAAGTTGGTATAAGAGCTTCTCTGCTCTTGATAGGATAGGTCAGTTATCACATTAAGGCTGAGCTTGGAGGAGAAGTTATAATTGGCATTAAGGCTTCCCGCATACTGGTTCATTGTATTCCCTTTTTGCCATCCTGGGTCAGAGAGAATATTCAAGGAGGCATAATAGGTGGATTTTGCCCCTCCTGCTGATAGGGATAGGGTATGGTTCTGCATAATGCTTGTCTGGAAAAGCTCCTTGAACCAGTTGGTATTTCTACGTTCTGCAGCTCTTAAATATGCCAAGCGCCCTTCTTCAGTATTGGATACCAAGGGTTGCCCATTACTCCCGAGAACATTCATTAGCTCATACATACGCCCTACCACTCCCTTGGTGCGAGCGGTTACAAAATAATTAGCAGGCATACGTCCTTTTCGCATAGCTTCTTGTAGGAATCCCATTTGGTCTTGGGAGTTCATAATGTTATATTGGTTATAAGAAGGAATCATTCGGAAAGTAGATTCATTGGTATAGGTAATAGTACTACTTCCAGAATTCCCTTTTTTAGTGGTAACCACCACCACCCCTGCAATAGCACGAGGTCCATAGACAGCGGTAGCTGAGGCATCTTTAAGCACCTTAAAGCTTTCGATACTTTCAGCTGTAAGCCCAGGTATAGCAGAGGCAATCAGCATCTTGGCATCACCTGAGACAAGGTCTTCAGGCTTGAGGTCTACCTCATCCTGAAGAATCACTCCATTGAGCACCCAAAGAGGTTTTGCTTCCTTAGCAATAGAAGTTTGCCCACGGGTATTGGTATTCATCGGGGTTTCTCCTTCTTTTTTTTCTTTGGAAGCGACCTCTCCTTCACGAAGCATAGCAATATCTACAATAGCTCCTTGAGGGGTAACCTCCTGAGAGGTCATTCCTTGTAGAGAAAAGACCAAGGTCTGTCCCTTGACTATTGTCAAGGAATACTTTCCTTCAAAATCAGTATA
Source organism: uncultured Capnocytophaga sp. (assembly GCA_905372595.1). Taxonomy (GTDB): domain Bacteria; phylum Bacteroidota; class Bacteroidia; order Flavobacteriales; family Flavobacteriaceae; genus Capnocytophaga. Next base: position 27,198 of record CAJPPS010000001.1, read on the forward strand.
GGTATTCTGTGAAGTACCCTTCACACCCACCTGCACTCCCACAAGTGGCTTAGACTGAGTGTCCTTAACCACTCCTGAGACTTTCAATTGCTCCTGAGCAAAGGAAGCATAACTTCCTGTAAGAAGGAGCAAGATTGTTAGTAACATCCTGAATTTTAATGTATTCATATTTCAATTTTTCTACTGTTATCTAAAAAAGGAAAGCTTTCTTGATATATGTAAAACTCCCTTTATCCTGAAATAGAATAGCAAAATTAAAAAAAACAAATGGTTTTATCTATTTTTTTAACACAAAAAAAATATTTATAAAGCCCGATAGATTATTATTTATTAATATTTGTTAATTTGATTAAGAGCTATCAATGAACTCTCAGTTGATATAAGGATCCATACTCATATTCATTGAAAAAACCTTCTCCCTAATACTGAGGAAGAAGGTTTCTATTCAAAAAAAGAAAAGAAGCATCTCTTATTTGTTCAAATGTAACCAATATTCACTATTATTTACACTGGTAAGTTTATAATAAGTTCCCATATCTACTACCTGATAAGGACTTTGGGTTTCAAGTTCTTTGTAAAGAATATTCACTAGATAGGAAAAGAATTGAATATAATTCTTCCGAGCTCCTGACCTATAAGCCTCATTATCAGCAGGGTCTTTCAGTAGGATACGCACTTGATCAGAGTGTTCCCCTACAGCTACAAAGTCAGCTTCATAGTAGGTTGCCGCTCCATAAGTATTATCACTACTGGTTACATATTTGTAGAATCCTGTGGCATCTTGATCATCATTTCCACTGAGAATCTGTACTTTTAACACCTTATCCCAAGACATATCATACCAAGAATACTCCCACTGTGTCCAAGCATTAGTATTGTTAAAAGTATTAGTAAAAGCAGTAGAGACCCCTGAGCCTCCAAAATCAATTGTTTTAGCTGTTCTCGTGATTTCTATAGGACAAGCTACCAAGGTAGTAGAAATAGCCCCATCTGGCGTTTTCAGAGCTGTATTATCATCATTAAAATTCAATTGAGTAAGGGTAACTCCATTAATAGTTATAGGCTCAAAAAAAACAATTCCTCTATCAGTGACTCTGAAGGCTTGTTGCTTGATTTCACTACCATAGGAGAACACAATCTGGCGATAGCTAGGAAAGAGCATCAGGCTTACAGAGGTACCTCCAAGAGTGATAGGAGTTAAGCCCTTACCTCTTAGGAGAGCTACATTTTCCCTTACTTTATTAAGGTAAGTTTCTCTATTCCCAGAGAATTTTTCTAAGGACATCTCTACATTAGAAGAGCGTCCCATTACGGTGAAAGAATCACCTTCCTTTTTCTGGATTACAAATTCAATATCTCCTCCACGAGCATTAGGAAACTGTCCTGAGGTTCTTCTAAAGTGGTGAAGTACTTTGTTATAGGTATCAAAACTCAGAGTAGGTCCCTCTGTTACCTGATAGGTAAAGAAAGAAGCTACTTCATCATTACTTGTTTCCACCTCTGAGGAAGCCCATACTTTTCCTGATTTGAGCTTTAGGAATATATTATATCCCCCAAGCCCCCGATCCGCTCTGGGATAGCTAGCAATACTTCTATTTACCTGAGGATAATAGGAAAGAAGCCAATAGCCATCATATTCCAAGTCTTTTTTATAAGCATCAAGGGTTTCTGTGGTTCTTCCTGCGGGTTTTTCATCAAATACTTCTGGTTCCTTATAGGTACAAGCAGCTATAAGTGGGAATATTAGGGTTAGTAGAATATATTTTTTCATATGCGAGTTCTAATCATCAGTTAATACAGAAAAATCTTTTCTAGGGACAGGATTTCCTTCAAAATCGCTACCCACTACATAAGGATAACGGCTACGTATTTCCGCACGGAGCTCATCAAGATTGATATGCCACTCATCAGTAAGGTACTTCTTAAGAATAGCTAGTTTTTGTTCTATTTTTTGCTTCCCCGTATAGGTTTCTGTAGGACGAATTTTGGAATCGGCTCGCCTGAGTTCCTCTTCCCATACCTTAGAGGATTCATAATAGTTCCATTCTCCATCATAAAGGCTACCATAGTTAGTGAATTTAGCCTTCCAAGCGGTATATAGAGCATCATTAAAGCCGTCTCCATTAGTATCTAAAGAAGTATCAGTAGTAGCACAGCCACAGTCCAGTGTAGCATTATAATACACAATATAACGAGCTAAGAGCTCTACAAAGTCCTCATTACTGTTATAGCTAGAATATGCAGTGATAAAGCCTGCAGGAAGGAAATTACTGGTATTGCGATCCCAAGCCGTAATCCAGTTATCTCGCTTATAATCGGTAGCTGAAATACGCTCATATTCTGTAGAGAAAAGCTTTGCTTGATGCCAAGTATGAGCATTCTCGTGGTAAAGAGTCGCTAGAATATTGTCATTCAAGTAATAGATATTATTAGGTTCTATCTGATTGATTTCCAAGAGGTGAATCTTAATCCCTGCATTGGCAAAGCCAGTAATCTTAACCCCAGAAGGGTTAAACGCAGGCTCTCCTATCAGTACCACCGAATTAAAGGAATGTTCCTTCATAAACTGCTGTGAGGTTACCCTAATATAGGGTTCTACGAAGAGATAGTTAAAAACATTAACAAACTCTACTGCTTTTTCATATTGGGTAGGAGCAAAGGTATAAGAACGATAGATTTCACGTTCAAGGAATCGATAGACGATATCAATATTATAAGGCTTAGAAAGCGTTTTCTCGATATAACGATCTAGCGCATTTTGAGGGTTTAAGCTCTGTTCATCTCCTCCCTGAGAGAGAATACCACTCTCTGAAGAAGTATCATTGTCTTTGCCACAGCTCAAGAAGAGTAGTGGAAGGATTATTAGTATATAGTATATTTTTTTCATAAGGCAAAAAAGCTTTAATTATCTAGGGTTAGGCGTAGTTCCTGCCTGAATGACCATAGCAGGGAGCTGTAAGGTTCTTCTAAGGTCACTGGGTGGAAGTGTCGTCTTAACAGTGAATAAGTTACGATTGATATTATCCGTCTCATAGCGGACAACTTCTATATTATACCTACGTACATCCTGCCAGCGCAAACCATCTCCAAGAGTTAGGATACGACGGCACTGAAGTAAGTAGTGTAAAAGAGGTTCCTGCTTACCATCATTAAGAAGCGTAAATGAAGGAGATAACCTTTTCTTCTGGGTAGCTCCTGTATTGGTAGCCTCAGAATAGTTGATATTATTATAGAAATCATAGACTGTCTGTAAATCATTTATGGTATTACGATTGGTATAACCACTTATCGTTTTAACCTGAATAAACTTAGAAGTCCACATATTGATATCCTCCAAGGCACTTTGGTAGTTAGCATCTCCTCCTAAAAGGATTTTTGCTTCAGCACGTACCAAAAGGGTTTCATCGGTGGTAAAAGGCACCATCACACTTCTAGAATAGTCTCCTGAGAAAATAGGCCATTTGTCAAAGAAAACAATATCATTTTCGTTACTAGAAGTTTTGATAGGCATAAACCAGAAGAACTCATATCCGAAGTTATTAGATCCTGTTTTTCCTTCTGGATCCCATAGGTTCTTGGTAGCCACAGTCTCTTGGTTGGCAATACGGCTATTGTGAGTATATCGGCGAGAATAGTCCTCAGAGATATAGTTGGTAATCTGGGAAAATACAGGCAATAGCAGAAGATTGGCAGGGATATCCTCACGAGTATAATAGAGCGCACGGCTTCCCTGCTTGGTACTTCCCGCCTTATTTACATCTCGGAAATCCTCCCACTTCCTCAGCAAGCTGAGAGTCGTATTATTATTAGTAGTAAGTACCTCATTAGCGGCATCTATTGCTTTTTGCCACTGCTGGTAATAAAGGTAAAAACGAGCAGCAAAAGCATAGGCTGCTTTCTTGTTAAAATGATATTTAGGCTGCTCATAAAAGCTATCATTGATTAGTGGAAGTCCTTGGGTAAGGTCGGCATCAATCTGCTGATAGACCTGAGCGAGAGTTCCTCTGGGCTGTAGGTTGTTAAGCTCTTTTTCTGGCTCAGTCTTATAAGGGATTCCCAAATCTGTAGCACTTTCGGTAGGATGGTAAGGCTTACAGAAAAGGTTGGCTAGCTCAAAATGCGCATAAGCACGTGCCACAAGAGCTTCTCCTTTAGCAGCTTGTAACTCGGAAGTGTTCCCTAATTTTTCTATTGCTTCAAGGGCTGTATTAGCGTGATTGATAGCTTGGTAATGGTATTGCCATACATTTCTAAGTCCTTCATAATCAAAATATTCCTGTGCAGGTCGCCAGTAAGCAACCTCTTCACTAAGAAAGTTAGAGTAAGTAATAAGGCTTCCTCCATCCCCGATATTATCTGAGGAAAGTTCGTTCAGCAAACTAGCACTTACCTGAGGGTAGGCATATACCAAGAGCTTCCCTACTTTTTCAGGAGTATCGATACGTACTTGCGCATCAGGAATTTCATCTAGGAGCTTATTACAGCCCGTAATGATGAATAAAGAGGTAAGTATAAGGGTAATTTTCTTCATATTATAATTATTAAAGTCCTATTCGGAGAGTGAAAATGATTCGTTTGGGAGAGATGGGGGTATATCCATTGGCTAGATAGTCAGGATCATCTCCATTGAGCTTCTTATCGGCATAGAGTAAGGCTACATTAGTAGCTTGTAACTTAAGACTAAGCTGACGAATACGGCTATTCTGTAAAAATTCCCTATCAAAGGTATATCCTAAGGAAATCTCTTTCAGGCGAATATTATCTCCCTTGGCGATACGTACATCGGAATAATCATAGGTAAGATATGCCTGAGTTACATTCTTCCATCCTCCATATATTTTCTCATACATATAAGTTGTGTAAAGGCGAGGAATATTTGTTTTTTGTTCATCTCCTGCATATTGCCAACGGTTATTGAGCTCGCGGGGAGCTGAGGTGTAGTCATTATAGACATCGCTTACCCTCCTGAGTCGTACTACATTTCCATAAGAATAAGTGAATACTACCCCTAAAGAAATTCCCTTATAATTAAAGGTATTGGTAAAACTTCCCTTATCAGTAGGAATGAGGGTTCCTGAATATTTTAGGAAATCCACATTCTGGCTATCAAAGCGAATATTACTAATAGTCGTATTACCATCGGCATCTTGGAAAGTAGGAAGCCCTTTATTATTAAGCCCATTAAAAGGTACTGAGAAAAGGGATTTCAAGGGGTATCCTTCCTTAGCAAACCCTCCTGGTGAGGTAGCATCGGAAGAATTATACCCTACCATATCAGAGATATTGGGACTGGTAAGGAGCTTAGTCACCTCATTCTTGGCTCGAGAATAAACAAAGGAGGTTCTCCAAGAGAAATCCCCTCGCTGGATATTAGTGGTTTCCAAACCTAATTCAAGCCCTCGGATACGCATTTCAGCCATATTCCCTTTCTTAACAATATTTCCTCCCAATCCTTGAGTAATAATATCACCTATAAGGTCATAACTCCTACGATTGAACCAGTCTATAGAGATATTTATACGATCATCGAAGAGACCAAAAGCTGTTCCCAGGTTCAGTTCCTGATTTTTCTCATAGGTAAGGTTATGGTTAGCTTCATTACTAATGCGAAGTCCTATCTCCTGCTGAGAGGAATTTTTCCAAGGACGCGAAGTATAGATTTGAGAAAGAGAGTTGCTCACCGAAGGAGCTACTGCAGTTACTCCGAAGGAACCATATAAGCTCCAGTGAGAAAGAGGACTGAGATGCTTGAAGAAATTTTCTTGAGAGAGATCCCAACTGAGTCCTGTATTCCAAGTAGGCATCCAACGAATATAACGGGACTCACCAAACTGATTAGAAGCATCATAACGCAAAGTTCCTGTAAAAGTATAGCGGTTCTTGAATGTATAAGACGCATTTCCAAAGAAAGCCTGATAATTACTAATCGTATTATTGATTGCATAATACTTAGTGGCATCTTCTTCTTGGAATTTTTTGAATAACAGATAGTTATAGGTTCCATAATTCCCAGAGTTATAGAGGATTCCATAGTTTCTATTCACATCATTGGTATAACGAGCGTTATCCATATCAAATCCTCCAAATAAAGATACCAAGTGTAAGCCGTCTCTAAAGGAGTCATTATAGTTAAGGGTAGCCTTAAAGCTATTAGCTTGTTCTGTGTTTTCTGTTTTTATACGAATACCCCCCTGAGTAAGTACCGGAATAGGTTGCGCAAAAGGATCATTGGGGTCTTTGTAAAGATAAGAATTATTATTTCTTACAATAGCATTGGGTATATAACGATAGGAAAGAGCTTCATTGGAGTTTTCTGTCTTTTCTTGGTTATATATAGAAGACTGGTAACGGATGGCTCCCATTACTACAGCCTCAAGCTTAGGAGTAATCTTCCAAGAGAGTTGTGCTTGGAGGCGCAAGGTGGCTATATCGGTATCCATATACGCATTCTCAATCTCATTGAAGATATTATAAGGCGTATAACGATGGGTATAGTATGCTTTAGGATCAAGGGTGCGAGAACGATTTAGTGCATACTTATAAAGTGAGCCTGTAGAGGAAATATAAGGAGAGGTTTCATCACGATAGGACAAGTCAGTAATAACATTCAGAGAAATTACCTTAGATAGGTTATAAATGGCATTGAGGTTCCCTGCATACTGAGCTAGCTTGCTCCCTTTTGTCCATCCTGGATCAGAGAGAAGGCTCAAGGAGGCATAATAAGAGGATTTCTCACTTCCTGAAGAAAATGAAAGTGTATGGTTCTGCATAATACTTGTTTGGAAAAGTTGCTTAAACCAGTCAGTATTTCTGCGTTCAGCAGCTTGCATATAAGCTAGTCGTCCTTGAGCTGTATTGGGAACAACAGAGTTACCTTGTGCATCGAGGGTATTATAGAGCTCATACATCTTACCCATCACCCCTTTATCGGAAGAAAAGACCATATCATCTGCCTTAAAATGCCCTCCCTGTAGAAGTTCTTGAATAACAGACATTTGGTCTTTAGAATTCATTATATTATACTCTCCATAAGTAGGAATCAAGCGAAAAGTAGATTCGTTGGTATAGGTAAAAGAGCTACTTCCGGCAGTCCCCTTTTTGGTAGTAATCACCACTACCCCGGCGATGGCTCGAGGTCCATAGATGGCTGTTGCAGAAGCATCCTTAAGGACGTTAAAGCTCTCAATACTCTCAGCTGTAAGCCCTGGTATTGCTGAAGCAATGAGCATCTTGGCATCATCAGAGACAAGCTCCTCAGGCTTTAGGCTGATATCGTCCTGAAGAATCACTCCATTAAGCACCCAGAGAGGTTTTACTTCTTTTGCAATGGAAGTTTGCCCCCTTGTATTGGTATTCATAGGAGTATTCTTCTCTTTTTTCTCTGGGGTAGTTGTAGTTACTTTGTCTCCTTCCATAATAAGGTCCAGTACCGTTGTGGTAGGAGTTACCTCATAGGATTTCATTCCTTGTAAAGAAAAAATAAGGGTATCTCCCTTTGTAATCTCTATAGAGTACTGCCCACTGAAATCGGTAACAGTACTATGAGAGGTATTCTTCACACTGATGAGTACCCCCACAAGAGGCTTAGCATTGGCATCCTTCACTATCCCCGTGAGAGTTTGCCTCTGTTGAGCTAAGGAGATATTTCCCATACTTAGGCAAAGAAATAACCCTAGCAGAAACTTGATTTTCAATATATTCATATCCTTAATTATAAGCACAATAATCCTTTCTATGAGGCTTATAGAAGAGCTCTCATAAATAGAGCAAATATACAAAAAAAGAATTATCATACATATTCTTTAATTGTATTTTAACTAAAATGCTGTTTAATTAAAAAAATGAAGTCTTGGCAGCCTTAAAATTACAGATTTTTAAATCTTTTATTAGTAGAAAAAAACTATTAATTATCCGATTTTTTGAGCTTTAGTAGGGAAGCATTCAGCTCAAATCCCAGAAGAAGAATGGTAGCATTGAGCCATATATATAATAGGAAGATGAGCAAAGCCCCTATAGACCCATACAGCTGATTATAGCGAGCAAAATGTTCTATATAAATCCCAAAACCATAGGTAGTAAGAATAAAAAGCAACAAAGTGAGCAATGAACCTGCCGAAAAGAAACGATTTCCTTTCTCAGGAGTACCAAAATGGAAAAGAATAGAAACGCATAGGTAGGTTACTAGAATAAAAAACACCTTCTTAATCAGAGGAACCAGCCATTCCATTTGCTCAAATAAGGGCAATATCCCCAAACTGCGAACATACTCAAAGGCAAGCCAGAGAATCACTGAGAAAAGCAATACGAAGACCAAAAGCATAGCCACTCCCATTGAAATAAAATATTGCTGAATAACGCCACGAGTTTGTTCTATATGATAAGAGGTTTCAAAGCCTCCAAAAACTGCGTTAATACCATTGGTAGTCAAAAAAATGGAAAGAATGAATACTGTAGAGAGTAAACCTGCTCGCTTTTTACTAGCAATATCCACGAAGATATCTTCAAAAAAAGAATGCGTCCCTGGAGGTAGGAGATTATCAATAAATACCCAAAAATCATTCTGAAAGTCCTCAATAGGAATATAAGGAATCAGATTCAGTACCACCAGTAAAAAAGGAAATATAGCTACAAAAAAACTATAGGAAATAGCACTTGCCCTATAAGTAAGGGCACCCCTAACAATCCCTATTGTATAGAGTACAAGGAGGTCATAGAGAGAAAAAGCCTGCTTTTTCCCCAAGGGAATCTGCTTAAAAAAATAAACTAATTTCTCTATCAAAGGAAGCGATTCTATATAGTCTTTCAGAGTTTTAGCCATTCATAAATTATTTGTTATACAGATATGAAAAGAACTCTTACAAAAGTATCAATACTTCTGTAAAAGTAGCTTTCTATTTCCTATTGTAAGCAAAGGTAATCTTACTAAGCCTGTTGCTTATGAAGCTTTCTCTCAGCTCGTTTCTCTTTGATACGCTCTATAATGGAACCAAAGAGCCAATAAGGAACCACATAGGTAAGAAGGAATATCATCAGCCAGAATCCCATTGTAGCCACTCCTAAGAAAGCTAGAAAGCCCAAATATTCTTGGAAAGAAAAATCTACTTGCATATTGTTGTTTTTAGTGAGGCAAAGATACAATCTTT
>CAJPPS010000002.1 GCA_905372595.1 uncultured Capnocytophaga sp.
ATTATGGATACACTCATTCAAGAACTGAAAGAAAAAGTAATAGAAGTATTGAACCTAGAGGAAGTAAGCCCTGAGGATATCGCTACAGACACTCCTCTTTTTGGCAATGATGGATTAGGGTTAGACTCTATTGATGCTCTGGAACTCATTGTTCTTTTGGACAAGAATTATGGCATTCGCCTTGCCGACCCTAAGCAGGGAAGAGAAATCTTCTATTCCATCGCTACAATGGCGGACTATATCAGTAAGCACAGAACTAAATAATGAATCCTGAGAGAATCGTTATTACAGGAATGGGCATTTGCTCCTGTATAGGGGATAATGTACAGGAGACTTTCACACATCTTTCCCAAGGCAAGTCTGGGCTTTCAACCATAGAACTACTAGATACCTTACACCAAGACCATATCAGGGTAGGGGAGGTAAAGCACACTAATGAAGCCCTAACCAATATCCTAGATATTCCTAAGGAAAATAGTTATTCACGAACTTCTCTACTGGGGATTTTAGCCTTACGTGAAGCCATTAAGAATGCCTCTCTTGATGGAGAATCCCTCCATTCGCTTGGGCTAATAATGGCTTCCAGTGTAGGAGGAATGGATATGACCGAACGGTATTTCTACGACTATGCTACTAATATTCCTGCTCGTAGGTATATTACTTCACACAATATAGGAGAAATTACCCAGCAAATGGCTTCCTACTTTGGGATAAAAGGCTTCGTAACCAGCCTTAGCACAGCTTGTTCTTCTTCTGCCAATGCAATTATTACAGCTGTCAACCTCATCCGTACAGGGCGAGCACGCACTCTAGCAGTGGGAGGAGCGGATGCACTTTCCAAATTCACTATCAATGGTTTCAATGCCCTAATGATCCTTTCTGATAAGGAAGCAACTCCCTTTGACGAGCATCGCAAAGGACTCAATCTAGGAGAAGCAGGAGCTTTCCTAATCCTAGAAGCAGAATCTGAGGCTCTCAAGCACGGACGTAAAATCCTTGCCCAACTCTCCGGATGGGGCAATGCCAATGATGCTTATCACCAAACAGCTTCCTCAGAGGATGGGGAAGGAGCTTTCCTAGCCATTGAGAAAGCCCTCCATTGTAGTGGGCTCTCCCCTAAGGATATTGACTATATCAATGCTCACGGAACCGCTACAGTGAATAACGACCTCTCCGAAAGCCGTGCCCTAATCCGTATTTTCTCTGAAGAACAAATGCCTGACCTGAGTTCTACTAAACCTTTTACAGGACATACGCTTGCAGTAGCTTCAGCAGTGGAAGCCATCATTAGTATCTTATCTATAGAAAAAGAGATGATATTCCCTAACCTGAACTTCCAGACTCCTATGAAAGAAGTGAATATCAAGCCGGTAACTGTCCTTAAGCAAAAGCCTATTCAGCACGTTCTTTCTAATTCCTTTGGATTCGGAGGTAACTGTTCAGCACTGATTTTTTCAAAATATCTATCTTGATGTAAAAACCCTTAAATCTATAAAAAAATGTTTGACAACGCTATTTTCAACCTTCACAGAGCCTCTCGCTTAAAGCTCTTAGCTTATTTGGAGAAAGCTACTCCTGAGCAACTTGCCCTTATCCCTGAGGGATTCCACAATAATGTCCTCTGGAACATTGCTCACTGTGTGGTAACCCAACAATTGCTTTGTTATGAAAAAGCAGGACTTACTCCCCTTGTAAGCAAAGACCTTATTGACAAATATAAGAAAGGAACCTATCCTGATGGACACATTCCTTCAGCTGAAGAAATTGCCTCTCTTAAGGAACTTCTTCTAAGTACCCAAGAACAGCTTGAAGCCGATTACAAGGCTGGAAAATTCAAGGATTTTACGCCCTACACTTCTTCATATGGCTTTACCCTCAATAACATAGAAGATGCTATTGTATTCAATAATACACACGAGGGAATGCACGTAGGGGTAATTATTGCACTCAACTATTTCTTATAAGCTCCTAAAAGGTGCGTATAGGCAGTAGCTTCTTGGCTTCATTCTTTGAGAAAGATTGTAGGTGACCCCTAGCAAGAGAAATGCCATAGGATTGCCAGTGGTCTTTCTCAGAGGATGTCCAATAGGCTTCATTAGGCAGATGCAGAAGGCTTTTATGCTCATAAATAGCCAATAATTCTGCTATTGAAGGAATATACCAATCCGAGTGCCCTCCTGCATTATATTGCTGTATATAGGCTCCTATGCTGCCTGCTGAGGCACAGGAAGAGCTCAGAAGGCGTGTATTCCGTTGTCCCTCTGCCAAGCCTCCTCTTGTCTGTCCTAAGAGAGTTCCTACACAGCCCCATTGGAGAGCATCCTGTGGCAAGTCTTCTTCCAGAGGAATCAATAAGCCGTGTGAAGCCCCCGCCACATATCCAGGGTCTCCCTCCCGTAACAGATAGGCTACACGCCCTCCTTGATGCCGATCTCCTATACTTAAGGAAGCGGTTCGGAAAGTTTTTACCTCTGAATAAGCTGTTCCTGCAATATTAGTGGCAAAAGCACGTACATAATAGGTCGTGTTCCGTTCCAATCCTTCTACCCTATGGAAAAAGCTTCCTATAATATTTTCCGAAAAGCGTACCTGCTGAGTATCTGCTCCTCCTAATACAGGATTTGCTTGCGAAGTACTCCATAGAAAACCATAGCGTGTAAGAGCTCCTCCGCCATTAAGTAAGAGTTGCCCTGCAAACTTAGCCGAAGAGGAACTTATCTCTGTTATTTCTCCTATAGTAAGTGTTGGGAGAGTTACAGTAGCCGTAGTGAGAATTTCTGTATTGGAATAAGCTGTTCCACGTTCATTGGTGGCAAAAGCCCGTACATAATAGCGTGTTCCTATAATAAGAGAGTAAATAGTAGCTGTAAAAGTGCCCACTCCTGTCCCTGCTTCTACATAGGCATCGGCTAAAGTAGGTTGGGGATTTGTTTTGCTATATACAAATCCTCTTTGTGAAATCACCCCAGCACCATCATTCCCTACTGCTCCTCTTACCTCGAAGGTAGTCGCTGAGGAAGACACATAACTAATCCTCAGTTGTGAAGGTAATTCCACTGCTATGGTGGTAAATGGCACCACCTCACTGTAAGTAATTCCAAATTCGTTCTTAGCATAAGCTCTTACAAAGTAGTTCGTCCCCTGAGTAAGCCCTGTAAGAAGGATAGAGAAATTTCCCAATTCCCCTCCCGATACAATTATTTTTGTACCATTACCCTCTACAGGATTATTGGTATGAGTACTATAGAGAAAGCCTCTTTCAGTAAGAGAACCGCCTTGGCTTGCCTCCACTGTAGCCAATAACCTTACGGAAGTAAGTTTACGTTCCTGATAAGAGAGGAATCTTACCCCTGTAGGAGGTGCTGTAGGAAGCGTCTGGAAAGGGATGACAGTTCCATAAGTAGTCCCTTTGGAATTAGTTACAAAAGTACGCACATAATAAATAGTTGCAGGAGTTAGAGCTGATAAATCATAGATAATGTCCCCCTCTGTATGTTGGCCTTCTACTCTTATAGCTCCGTTGCCTAGTGTAGGTTCTCGCTGAGAATCACTATAAAGAAACCCTGCCTCAAAGGTATCTGTTCCTCCTGTATGCCCAAGCGTTGCGGTAAGCCTAGCGGTAGTTTTGGTTATTTGGGAGGGAGGAAGTAGGGTAGCTCCTTGAGGAAGAGATATAGGAAGTGTCCGGAATTGAACAACATTGGCTAATGCCTTCCCAAAATGTGTCTGTGCAAAAGCGCGTACATAATAGGTAGTCTGTGCTCTAAAGTTTGCTAGAGTAAGTGAAAGTGTATCTGTAGCAGAGGAACCCGCCACCGAAAGAGTGTGGTCTTCACTAGTAGGGCTTTCCTGCGTGGTGGAATAATAAAAACCATAGGTTTCAATAGGATAGCCTCCCGTATCGGAGAGAATACCCTTAAGAAGTACTCCATAGGCTCCTACTTCAGGAGTTGCCGTAGTAAGCACAGGCAAAGAAGGTTTTTCGGTAGTGAATTGGCGTATTTCTCCCACGGCGGTTCCTTGTGCATTGGTCGCAAAAGCCTGATAATAATACGTAGTAGCAGGGCTTAAGTCTGTTGCTTTCAGTGTATAATCTCCTCGCCCTATCCCTTGGGTAGTATGTACGATTTTCCGCTGTCCAGGCTCAGAGAGTTGCTCAGGACTTGTGCCATAATAAAAACCCCAAGTAGAGACCCACGCTCCATAATCATCATTAATAGTTCCCTTAAAAGTAACCGTATTTTTTCCAACAGATTCTTGTGGGTAGGTTGTGATAGTTCTAGGAAGCTGTTCCTTGAAATTATAAGCTTCTTTGCTACAAGAAAGAAGCATAAAAGGCAGAAGAATGCAAATATATTTTCTCATTACTTATTCCGTTTAAGATTATAGGTAATTCCTAGGGTATATTCTGGTGCATAAAGCTTTTCTGTAATAGCTATAAAGGACATTCCCCCTATGAGGTTCCATCGGGGTATCAGCCGAAAAGTCGCTCCCAGATACCCTGGTAGATAAGTCTTTTTCTCTAGCGAACGCTGGTGATTATAACCATTCTCAAAGGGATAATAGTGTTGTCCTATACCTCCGCCTATATTGAGATAAGCCCAATAAACAAGCCGAAAATTTGCCCCTCCTATGAATTCAGTTTTATTGGCAGGGAAGTCTTCTCTGGAGACTTGTTCTAGTTTTTGCCTACTGTGGAAAGAAGTCCTAGCAATAAGAAAACCACCTATCCACCTATCCACCCGAGCAGATTCCGCACGGATACCATAAGGGGCAATGCTTCCTCCCTCATAACCTATCGAGAAGAAGCCTCCCCAATCCTGCAAACGGGATACTTGTGGAGCCTCTTCTTGCCCCCAAGCCCATAAAGAGAGCAAGAGGGTAACGGATAATAAGAATCTTTTCATTGTTTAGTATTTTCATTTTTTCTGGAAAGCAAGGCTAACGAATCTTCTTTAAAGAAGCATCTATCGCTTGGTCATAAAGTACATTCTTCTTATGATAGGCTTCTTTGTAAGCTTTCAGGGCTTGCTTTATCTCTTCTCGTTCCTGTGAAGAAGTATTTTTATTCACCTTACGAGCACGGGCTATTGCCTGATAATAATCCAAATGGAAAGGAGCTAACACCTTATCTTGCTGATATTCTTCCACTAGGCTTAGCACCTGATCATACTCCCTATGCTCAAAGGCTCTACGGAGGTTATCTAGCTGGTCCCTCTCAGATTTTCGGTTGCGAACAAGCAGAAAATCAACCTCCAAAGCAGGATATTGCTTCAGGCGTTCCTGAATCTGAGTCACTTTTTGGATTCCTTTGGGATTCTTAGCACGTGAGAGATAATCCTTCACCTGTCCTCGTAGGTTTTCTAAACGGTTGTAATCGAACTTGGCTATGTTCTCATTGTAATCCCGATCAATTAGAGCATATTCGGACTGAATAACCAAGAAATATGCATCCAAATTCCCCTGAAGCTGTACCCCTTTGAGCAATTCCAACACTTGTTCATATTGACCTTGCTTATAGGCACTGATTGCTGAGAGAAGAGCATCTTGAGACTGTCCCTGTACAAATGATGAGAAAAGGAATGTGATATAAAGAAATATCTTTTTCATTAGTTCCAAATTTACATAGATAGGTCATACATTGACTCAACTGCTCTGTTCTTCTTTTCCCACAGATTATACATATCATTGAGCATTTGATCCATTTCTTGTCTGGCTCTTTGTACCTGAGTATTGTTCAAGAACTCTCCTTCGACGGTACCCACCTTATTTTTGTAGTCGTTATATTGAGTGGAGTCAAAGTTTCCATTTTCTCTGAACTGAGCGGTAGATTTTTCACAGAAAATTTCAATCTCTGCAGGGAGCTTCTGGGTATAATTCTGGTACCAGAGTACTTTGGCTTTTATGGCATTTATTTGCTTTCTATCGGCTACTCCCACTGAGGAAATATGTTCTAAAATTTCTAGAATCTGCTTCTCAGGAAATGGATTTTTCGATAGCAAACCTTGTGCCTTAATTAGGGATTTCTCTGTATAAGTATCATTGAGAGCATTCAGGAGTGACTCCTTAAGGGATTCTGTAAGGTCTCCTTGTTGTGCATAACCTGTAATTTCTGTTCTTAGGTTGTTATATTGCGCTGGAGTTACATCCTTTTCGCTTAGTTGGCTAATTTCTTTTCTTACTACTTCCTGTATAGCCAGCGTATCGGCTGAGGTAGTAGTCTCTGTACCTACTCCAGAACTATAACTCATACTAGAAAACCACGTATAGAGGGCGATAATACCACCAACCCCTAAGGTAATAAGGATAAAATACAGTGTTCGTTTGTTCTCGTTCATTAGGATTTATTTTTGTTGTGTTTTATTATCTTTAGAGGCTGTTGCCACTTGCTTAAGGGAGCCTATGCTATCCTTGTAGGCACGTAGTCTCTCCAGTTCTTTCTGCATTGTATCTTTCTCGGAAGCAAGTTGTTTTTTTTCATTTTCCTTAAGGGCTATTTGCCTAGAAGCTTCACTGTCACTATAGAGGTAACCCACTGCACTGCCTATAGCTAAGCTCAACAGACCTATAATCAATACAGAGAACCAGCTGAGCTTGGGGAATTTAAATCCGGTTGTTGCCTTTGCTTGTTCAGGACGTGCTACTGTGAGGAGCTCCTGACCTGAGGGAACAGAATGCTTTGTACTATCTTTAGCCACCTTATAGAAGAGCCTATCTCCTTCTAAGTAACATACTGTGATTGAGGTTCTTTCCTTGATTCCTTTGATTTCTACATCATTCACCCAGAGTTTCTCTATATATCCTTGAGGATTCTCTACTTTAAGATTCTTTACGGAAAAAGTACCCCCAGAAATAGGTTGTTTCTCCCTATAAAGAGCAGACTTATAGTAGAAATTATCCTCCTGTAGTGCTAAAAATTTATAAGTAGAGAGTTTATTCCCTTGTACAGGTATTCCTTTATCTCCAATCCATACTTCACTAATATAGTTATAGGAATCATTCAGGATAAGCCTTTTGGTAGCAATCCCTTCCAATGGTTGTAAGCGGAACTCTGCCAAATGATTTCTATCAATTGATTGGGTAAATATATATAGCTTTTCTGCAAAATAAGCTCCATCTCTTTCCAATAGAGTATTCAGATCATCTTGAGCAGAAAGAAAAGCATAATATTCGCCACTCTTAATTTTTCCTTTATCAAAGGTGTATTCCAAGGGGGCTAAGTCTTTTTCCACTTCCTTTAATAAGGAAGGATAGTCAGCACTATAGCCTGGGGTTTGTAAGGATTTTTCATATTCTTGGGCTATACGAGTGAGCTGTTGCTTAAGGTTCTTTAAGCTTTGGGTAACCTCTATAAAAAGGCGTATCGCATAGAAGCCACTACGCTTTTCCCTATCAAGGGTTCTTTTGATAAATGAATAACATTTTGCTTGTCCTTTTTGAGCTACAGAAAATACGGGAGCCTCACTGAGCTGCATCGCCACATTACGCTCATCGGTAAGGAAGAGCTTTGTATCGAAACTCGCTAAGGCATTTTCACTAACATATTCGGTATTCAACCCGTTAAAAGTACGTTGGATTAATAGTCCTATTTTCATAATTGTCTTATTTAAAATCGTTTTAAAAATTTAGATAAAAAACCATCTCCACTCACGACAAAGCTATCGGAGAGAATCTGCTCGACGATGTTCTTAGAATAAGTTGTATTGTATTCCTTGAGTATTTTGTCATAACATACTTCTCCTATCGAAAAAGGAAATACCTTGATAGGGAACTTATTACGACTGTTTTCCTTGGCATCTATACAGTTATTCAAGAGGTTCTTGAACTCATCTTTTACAAAATCATCTGCCAGCTTAGCATCGGACTGTGAGGAGAACAGAGCTTGTTCCTTCTTCAGTACATCAAACTTATTGACCACAATGTAAAGCGCATCTGTCTTTTCTAATATCTTGTAGGATTTCAGCATACTGAGAATCGCCACATAGATATCTCCTTGCTTATATGCACTACTATAGGAGTTTTCCAATCGATTCTTATGCTCAAGGGCATCCAGAACAAAAATAAGAATCTTACGGTTATCATTCTTTATATAATTCACAAAGCCTTTGACTTCCTCATTTTCAATTCCTTCCTCAAATATTCTATGATAGTTCTCCCCAGGCACCTCTACAATATTCAGAGGATGAGGTACTTTCTTGCTATCCTTAATAGAAGCCGCAATATAGTTATAGCTTCCTGCAGTAGTAGCTAAAGGAAGAATCCCTTTCTCCAAATCAGACGTAAGGTGAGCGGCATACTTATTACCTTCTTGATTATAGGAATCAGGAATCATAATCCCTTCCTTATTAGCATAGCGCAATAAGCCTCCAAGCATTACAGATTTCCCAGAGCCAGCAATTCCAATAAAAAATATGTCTGTCCTACCCTTATCCATAGGAGGCAAGTCCTCAATAGCCATTGGGCGTACAGGCTTACGCTGGGAGTGGTACTCCATTGCATTGATAATACGCTGAGGGATTCCTGCTGCCAAGAGGTCATTATAGGTATATATTCCTTTTCGGATGGCATCTTTGATTTCCTCTATCCCTACTTCATTATTGATTACTTTCTGAATCTCTGCTATTTTCCCTCCTTGAGGAGGAACTACAGAAAGAGGAGGCGTATCACTGACGAAAATTGTCTCCTCAAAAAAGTTTGTGGGAGCCGTTGGGGCATCTTCTATGATAAAAGTTCCTTCTCGTTGCTCCTTACGTTGCCTGAGAATTTCTAATTTTGAAGGGTCTAATCTATTGAGTTCAAATTCCTCCAGTGTGATATCCCCACTGATAACCCACTGGTCTAGCTTATCTATCGTAAAGTTATTATTATTACAATCGTTTAAGATTTGTTTCTTCTTTATTTTATCCATTGTTTATTGATTAATATGTAGTTACTCTTTTGTCCTCCTGATTTTCCTCTTTCCCTACATAAGCCCTTACCTTATAGGTGAAATAAGGAATAAGTATAAAAAGATGAATTGCCACCACCACTAATAAAGGAATTAGGTAATTGGGTGTATAATGCTTATTTAGCTGCCAGAAACTATCCAGCGGAAGTCCTTTAGGAGCTCCCGCATAGGTAAGGGGTTCTTCCTGCATAGGCAACTGAGAGAGTTTTTCATTAACCAAGCTATAGCTCTCTGTTATATATTGATTGAGCTTCTTGTAATCACTTGTTACCCTGAGCCATTTCCATTCTTCGAAAGCTTTATTGAACTGTTGGGCTTGAGTAATTCTAGTGGTAATATCTTTTTCATTCTCTTGTGCTTTCACACGGTAAGGCTGTATCTTTGCTTTAGCTAGCTCAGTAACATCAATATTTTTAGAAAATGAAGCGAGAATCTGAGGGTCGATAGTGTAAGGATCAGTGCTTAGCGCATCCTTAAGAGTAGCCGTTCTTTTCTTTTTGTATTCGGATAGAAGTTTGGTAAGCTCTCCCTCATAATCCTGCAAGTTCTTCTTCACACGTTCCTGATATACAGAGGAGAGTTTCTCCACTTGGGCAATTTCCTGAGCCACTTCCGCCTGTACCTTGGGCTTGGCATTCGTCTCTATATTCAGTGCGTGTGACATTAGCACAAAACTCCCTATTGCTAAAATTCCAAATATCAAAAATAGCAGGGAAAAAGGGGTTCTATAATGCTGAGTTACCATTGACTGCTTATTGCGCTTAAGTATCTGAATAAGGGTGTAATAGAGGATTATAATCAAAGCACTAATAAGAAAACTTATCAGAATACTTCCTGAAGTCAGGTATAACAATCCATAGAAATTTCCCATAAAGAGTACTACTAGAAAAATAAGGGATATGACATCCACAAAGGCAAAATGATCTTGCTTAAACATAATTGTTAGAAAGTTTTATTATATAAAATGGTTAATTGATTCTTCTCGGTTGTATTTTTCATTAGTTGAGCGATAAGTTCTTTTGCGCTCAGCTGAGGATACTTTGTCCTGAGTGCTATAAGAAAAGCACTTACAATGGGAGCTGCAAAACTTGTTCCTTGGGTAATTTCAGTGCCACCACCTGCCAGTGCTACCTTGAGTTCTTCTCCTGGTGCGTAGAGTGTTGTATATGCCCCATAATTGGAGAAATCTGCTTTTTGGTTATTCTTATTCACCGCTCCTACTTTTATTGTAATTTCTGACCGCTGGAAAGGGTCAAAACCTGTGAGTACATTATCATTCCCTGCGGCTAATACCACCACTGTCTTATTCTGCTCAGCATATTGAAAAAGTTCTTTCCAGAAAGCCTCCTCATCCTTGCCTTCATTATCTATATAGGCTTTTTGGAAAGCTTCTGGGGTACCCTCTAGCCCTTCCAAGTTGGCTCCTAAGGAGATATTCACCACATCTGCGTGGTTCTTCACTGCATAGAGTAATCCCTTAACGATATAGGTAGAAGTCATAAATCCATTGGCATCAGCTACCTTAATAGGAATGAGCTTACAGGAGGGAATCATCCCGTGAATATCCTGAAACTGATTCCCAAGAATCAGAGAGGCAACCGCCGTTCCGTGATTAATAGCGGAAGGACTTACCTCTTGGCTGTTATCAGTCGCATTATAGGGCTTTATCCATTTGTTGGCTATAGAAAGGTGCTTGAGGTCAAAACCATTATCAATTACCGCTACCTTTAGGTGAGAGGCATCCAGCGAACGGATAGGATAGAGGTTCTCCATTCGCCAATAATGATCATTAGCATCGGGAGCAGCCTCTTTGTCAAATAAGGCCTCGTCCCATACCAGTAAAGGATATTTTGAGAGCTGTTGCTTAACCTGTTGCTTGAACGCCATTCGCTCCTGTTCTTTTACCTTTACCTGTACATAGTTAATAGTGCTATCTATATAACGAATCCGATACTGAACAGTATCAAACTGTTGTGCAAAATCTTTAACAAACAGATGTGTTTGGTATACTGTATCTTTAATAGCAATATTAACCAAGTCCGAAACAATCTTACGCCTACTAATGGTATCAATAATTACCTTATCTCGATCTATAGGTTTTATAGTATAGTATCCGCCCCGAATATAGGAAGGCTGCCCTATTACACTCACAGGAGGATTCCCCTGGGGCATATTCTCCTTAAAGTATCTACTCAAAAGCAGATACCAGAATATCACCCCTGCCACCAATAACAGGAAGAGAATCAAGTAATAGGAAAAAGGGTACTTCTTCATCATTTTTTTATTTTATTGAGGACAATTAAGCTGATAAATCCACTTGGTATCTTCTTCAGGGGCTTGTACTTCTACGATACATTCTTGAGGCTTTCCATTCTGTGCCGTATAGTTCCATTGCAGTTGCCCTTCCCCTGAAACTAAGTCCTGTGTGGTGGCTATAACTCTATTGTCATAATAAACCGTTAGCATATCAGGGACTGTGTACATATCATACTGCAAAATTACCCTTCCTGAATGGCTTCCTAGTGAGTGCTTGGTTACCGTCTTCCCTTGTCCTCCTGAATTTACCTCTGCATTGCAATCCACCACTGTGGGTGTATCAGGTGTAGGCATCTGCTGGGTCTGATCGGCAGGCATAGCAGAAGCATTAGGAGCAACGACATTCTGACAACGAGGATGCCATAAAAGTGCATAAATAAGCAATCCTAACAGAAGAAACATCAGTAGGTAGAATAACCACCAATTTCTATACCAAAAACGATTTTTCATAGCTTAATAAGTAAGAGATTTAACAAAAAACACTACACATATCAATCCCAGAAGAACAGCCAAGAGCCAATAATACTTAGCAGCAAACTCTTTAAGAAATTCTAAGAAAGAATTACCTTTTTCCTCTGGTTCCTCAGGAGCTTCTTCCTCTGGTTCCAGAAAAGGCAAAGGCTCTGGTTCTTCTAGAGGAGGCTCGGGCTCCTCAGGAGTTTCTGGAATGGGTTCTTCCAGAGGGGTTTCCTCGGGAGTTTCCTGCTCAGGTAAGGGCATAGGTGCTATGGGTTCTTCTAGAGGCGTGCTTACTTCAGGGGTTGGCTCCTCGGCAGTATTGGAATCCCCGATGCTGATTTCCGGACGCTGAATCTGATAATTATCAAACGCCCAACCCCATACAATACAGATATCTTTTCCATTACTAAAGAGCTTATTATCCTCTTTTCGGAAGACTTTCTCTAAAAGCCCTGCCCAATTATGAGAATCGGCATCCGTACTCTGGGCTAACAAATTGATATGCTTCTGGAGCTCATCCCTAAAGGCAAAATACTTCCGCTGTGCTTGAGCATCTACCGTTTCCTTAAGATTCTCAAAGGGAGCATACCATTCCACTTGATAATTCTGTAGAATAGGCTTGGCTAGGATATTCCTATAAGCAGGCGAAATTCGTGCCTTGATAAAGTTATTTACCAGTTCATAAGTGTTAAAAAGATGCTTATTATCGTGCGAAATCGGCACGAAAGTATCTGTGGAAAGGGTATAAAACTTATTCATTGTCTTCAAAAGGTTAGTTGTCTATCTTCAGGTCGGTGTATTGAGCTAATAAGTCCTTGAGAGCATTGTTCTCAGCTTCATCATAGGTGATGAAGCCACTATTGATAAGCAAGGAGATACGTAAGAACTCTATCCAACGATTATATTTCTCTAAGGCTACCGAATTTACATTCATTTTATCATTATCAAAGAGGCTTGCTAGAGTAACATCATCGGTAGGGGAGGTCTGCTGGAAATAAATATAGCTCTTGCGGGTATCCATCTCCTTAATTTCACGGCTTTCTTCTCCTGAGAGAAACTGCATATCGAAGTTATAAACTATATCATTGATAAGCAAGGCAAATGTCTCTGCCATAAATACTTCTTCTCCTTGTATTCCTTTAATTTCTGACACTCTATTATCAAATATCTTAATGAGCTTCTCAGGGATATTTCGCTTCTTAATAAGAGTTTTATAATGATCTGTAATGGCTTCTATATTATTCTTGGTAATATTATAGCGAGTGAAATCCTCCCATTTGTTCTCGTCCATCTGCTTGAACCAATGTTCTATCAAGAGCTGTGTATAGTACTGGGATTTGCTCTTGCTCTGAGCAGGAGTGAATAGGTCGGTAAGCTTTATGCCATAAAGTTCCAGCTGTTGTTCCACCTCTTGCTTACTGGAAAGCCACATATTTTCCTTAAGAATCGCTACGACCTCTTCCTCAGTAGTAGCAGTCTGTAATTGAGGATATTGGGTATGGAGGATAGCAGCCGCATCTAAGTTCTTATGGGTCTGTTCTTCTACATCTATTAGCAAATGCTCATTCAGCAAGTTATAAAGGGTTATAGGGCTTACACTGAGCTGTTGTACAAACTTATTAAAAAGCGAAAAGTCTCGAGTAAGTGCCATATTAAATTGTAATTGGAACTGACTGACTAATTGCATATTCTTAGTCCGCATTGCTGAAATGTCATCTGTATGTACAAAAGCAAGAAGTGCCTGAGAAAGTCCTTTAAGAGTCTCATTAAGCAAGGCAATATAGTGATTTACCTTGATCAGATTATTAGACACTTTTTCAAGATTTTCTACAATAAGTTCTGAACCATCTTTCCCCACTGCGGTAGCTGCTTCCCAAGACTTGTGAGGATTCTCAAAGTGTTGTTTTACAAAGTCAAATTCTACAAATGACTGTCGTAAAGCATTCATAAAGTCCTGTCGTTCAGGTCGCAATCCTGTTTCTCTTTTTTCTGTCTCAAAGCCCTCATAAGTAAGCTTAGAATAGTTAAAATCCCTTAACAAGTACATATTCTTAAAATAAGGGGATTGTGAAGACCATTTGGTATGCCAATCACGGGAATTGGTTACGATTTCTCCCTCGAAGATAGCGTTAAACCTTGCCTTCCACTTATGGTTGAGCTTGGTGTAGTCCTCCCTATACTCATTATCCGCACCGTCCTTATAGGATATTTGTTCGTTAAAAAACGTATAAATGACAAATAGAGGAGGTACGGGGGCATTTGCCAAAGCAAGTGTCCGTTCCTGCTGATTACTTCCTATATTCTTAGCAATCCAATTGAATAACAAATAGGAAAGCTCATTGACTTCCAATTGCTTATCATTATTACAGAAAAGGAGGTTATTAATACTATAATCATCAGAATACTTATTGAACAAATAGGATACTTTCCCTCGCAGAAGCATTTGTTTTTGGTTATCCTCATTAGCAATTCCTTCTTCCTCAATAGCCAATCGAGAGCGTGCTCCTGGAAAGTCTAGCAAGTCTGAATTCTGTAGAAAAGGCTTCGCTTCCAAGAGTGTCAAAGGAATAGAAAAAGTAAGTTCCATTGTGAGTACCGAAAGGTAATTCAGGTCTATATTTACCTCTTTCCCTTGGGCGGTCTTAATCAAGGTTTGCTTATGTTCCTTTCCTAATTGCTTGATACGTTCCACGTCGAGAATAGCTCCTTCTTCCCGAAGAACAGTATCAAACTTCAGATAGGCTTCCTTGGCATAATCCGTCAAGGAAAGATGATGGATAATCTCATTAAAGATGGTCGTAAGATGTGTATTTCTATTCCATAACACCTCAAAGATATTCCCCCAATGAGTATGATCAAAGCGGGATATAATCTTAGCTATTCGTTGGAAAAAATGAGTCTCTCCTAGTCCTTCAAATAATAGCGTATATTTGGAGAGATGAAGCTTAAAGTAGTCTCTTATTTCTAGAATATCAAACTCCGTAAGAACTTCCTGAGCTATCTGAGTCTCCTGTAGCTCAAAACGCTGTAGATGCGCTTCTAATTCTCGCTTACTGATAAAAGAAGTAATCTCCTTCAAATCCAAGAAGAAAGCATCTAGAATAATTATCAAAATATCCTTAGGAGAAAGTAATTTTACTTTCAAGGGAAAGTCCGGATACTTAACCTCTTCACCTATAGTAAATCGGGTTACCAAGCCTGTACTCTCCTTACCTCCCGCAGGATTAATCTTCTGAAGAAAATCATAAGCAACCCCTCCACTACTAATTTCAAAAGGATGCCCTTCGGTAGAGAGTAAGTTCTTAATCAGGTAAGATTTACCCACTTGGCTAGCCCCAAAAAGAGCCATTACAGGTTTAGCATCTATGTGCTGTAATATCTTATGGAAAGTATTGGTAGCTCCTTTGAGCTGTAAGAGAATCTCATTACGTTGCTCATACTTAAGATTCTTCTCCACCCACTGGACAGTAGCCCTCACTACGGATTGTTTTTGGTGTATGAAGTTCTTTATCTGAGCTATATCTTCTGTTGAATAGTTTGTTCTCATTTTACTTTGCATTTAAAATAAATTCACATTTGTCCAACCAATACCCCTTCTCATCTTCAAGGGTTTGGTAATGGAGTGTAAAGTATTTATTAGGCTTATCATTTCCCTGAGCATCTTCCACACGAGTAATCTGGATCACCTCTTTGCTTTCCTCATAATCACGTGATAGTTCTACCTTTAGGGGTAAGTTTTGGCGAATGGTATTCTTTTCTTTTTCTATTTGCTCCTTGATGAAGTTCTGATCCTGTGAAGGGTACTTTCTCCTTATATGAGCTTCTATTTCCTTTTCGTCCATTCGGATACTATACAAGTCTGCATAAGGATAGTTCTTCGCCAGATATTTAGAATACCCAAAATGAAAAGGTATTGTACTCACTTCCAATTCATTGTCATTTTTCTTAGGAGAGAGAATCGTTTCTTTATTATTATCTGTAATTCGAACAATGTAATCGGCTGTAGAGATTAATTTCTGGGTTACTTCTGAGGTATCTATTTTCAACTCCTTGATTTTAAATAGCTTTCCTGCCATCAAAGCAACAATAGCCCCTACACTTACCACTGTCTTAGGGTCGGTAATGAAACCATTTCCATCGGCGAAAGGATACCAACGCCCTATCCAATACGTATTAAGGTTAATCAGATTACTAGGAGAAATCGTCAAGTATTTCTTGAAAATATTCTCAAAACTTCCCAAAGAAGCGGGCTTACCTGAAAGCACCACGAAATCACACTGGAATTGATTAAATACCACACATATTTGCCTAATTAGAGCATCAAATACTGAAGTAACTATCGCATTGACACGATCGGGATCTATCTTCCAAGGAATTTCTAATAAATCAAAGCCAAAATGCTTCTCAAAGCTATTCAAAAGCTCTTTATTCTGGAATTTCTTACCTATGATTTCCTCGAATTTTTTAATTTCAGGAGTCCCTTCGCTCTTATTGGCACTTTTTAAGTAAGCCAAAGCTATCGGAATAGCTACCTGATGTACAAAAGCCTGCCTAATCACCCTTCCTTTGTATCCCATTTGATTGGTATCTTCCCCAAAGAAGCTATTGAGCCGTTCGGACATATTGGTAATTCCTTGCCGTATACCATAGTTTTGAATTACCCCAGAAGCTCCTTCCTCAGCAGGAGTTTTCTCTTCTCCTTCTATAATAATTTTCTGGATAATTTCCTTTAACAGGTCATCACCGGCAAACTTAAAGCTATCCCAGAAGAGGGGAGTAGGCTTGAGCAAATCCGAATCCTTTCCGTTCTCTGTAAGGGTGTATTGATGTACAAGGATATCTGTGGTTCCTGCTCCTATATCCACCGAGGCTACTTTAAGTGAGGGTTTTCCTTTGAATAAGTAATTATCAATCACATAGTTATTCCCTTTGAGCTTCTTAACTATCAGGCTATAGAGGAAGACGAGCTGGCAACAAGTAGCCTCATCATAACTCCAGTCCTTACGGCTTTCCAAATCAGAAAGTTTTTTCTTGATATCGGAAGTAGCAGGAATGATTTCAGGTTTCTCAAACCAGAAATTCTCATAATTTCCATCGAAATAGTAAGTAGCGTAATTTTTCAGTAGCTCACAAGCCTCTTCCGCCGCTTCTCGTAGCGCTACCTGTTCGGCTTGAATCATTGCGGTAGGGCAGGAGAGAGTGATACGCTTGAGAGTACGTGGAATCGTCATTTGACCGTGCTCTTCCCTGAAAGCATAGGAGTTAATCTGAGTATAAGCGTGTACCAGAATCTCTAAGAATACAAACTTCATTAGCGATTTCCTTGAGAACATAGGCTTGGACATAAACATCTCATTCCTCTTAACTAGCTCTCCATCCGTCCTGAGCTGGTTGGTAATTCCATTAAGATATACTTTTCTAATATTTCTATAATCCTTAGGGTTGAATTCCCATTCTCTATCGGAAGGAGTATCATCCCACAGATAACGCTTAGGGCTGGAATTATATGTTTTCAGTTCATAACCCAAAGAAAGATCTGTTACAGAAGAATTGATCAATTCTTCTGCCTCCCAGCCAATTCTCACTAGGCTGGGTACAGTGAATTTTTTATTATCGGAAGTATCATTGATTTCTCCAAATTTTGATTCTGAGAAAACAACATTCATAGGAAAAGGCTCTGCATATTCCTTATCAGGCTGGGTATAATCCTGAATAATAAGCTTCTTAACACTTTCAAAATCAAAAGAATTATCATCTTTATTTTCAAAAAGCAAAGCACAAGTAGCAGAATTTCCTACATCAATTACTAAGTCTACTTCCTTTTTCTTCATCCTATCGGTAAAAAGCTGAATTTCAGGAATTTGCATCAGGCTTCCTAACCACTTGATAAAGAACAAATACCTTGCTACATAACGCTTGTAAGGCTTATCATAACGGTTTTCCTCATTCTTTCCATAGAAAATGTCTGCTATATACTTATCAATCCATTTAGAAGAAAAATGAGGGTCAGAGAGTACATTGGCTATATTCAAGTCTGAATCCGAAAGCTTAAAGAGGTTTTCATCTCTATTCAAGCTCAACTGTGGGCTCGTTCTATCATTTTCATTCTGTGCCAAAAGCGTATCCACTGCAATAATCACCTTAGCAGTAGTGAGTTCCTCATCATAATCCACAAATACCCTCACCCAATCAGTAGGGTATAGGACATCCTTATTAATAGAATTATCCTTGAAATAAGGTAACGGAATCCATTTTCTTCGGAAAGTCTTCAGTGTATGAGAGAGGTTGGATTCCTCATCTGCCGTATAGAAAGATTGTAGTAGTGATAAGTCCATATCTTCCTTAATCCGACCATTAGCAAGATAATCCCCTTGATAGAGTTCTTGCTTTCTAAAAAATACAGAATCTCCATCTTTTGTATATTTAAAAAGAGGGTCTAATACATATTCATCGGTATTTATATCAAAAGAATCCTGATAATAAATCTTATTCTCAGGAATTTTTCCAAAATCTTTATTAATTTCTGTAGTGAATTTGATATATTGGATGCCCGAATTGGCAATAAGGGATATTCTTTTCATTATTTTTCTATTTTATTAATACTTTTCGCGTATTTTTGCCAACCTTCTGTATTTCTGTAAGTACCTATATAGCCCATATTCACATAAATAGCCTGTAGTGGATGATCATTATGAGTAAGTTCTCCTGCTAGCTCAGGTGGTTCATTCCCCTGAAGGGTAATTACTTCAGGACAGGCTTCCCCAAAAAGATATTCTCCTAAGAAAGTAACACTACTAGGGAAAGTAATTTGCTTAAGGGCATTACAACCATCAAAAGCATACTTATGAATCGTAGTTAGTCCTTGAGGAAGTATTAAGGTATGCAAATCAGCACAAGCAGAGAAAGCTCCGCTATTAATGGTCGTAACTTTGCTTAGGAAAGGATCGGCTTCCATATCAATAGTAGAAGCTTTAATCCTGAGCCATCTCTTGAGTGTTTTTCCATCAGTACTAAGTACATAATCATTAGGAGATATTTCCCTTTTTTCCTCAATAGGAGCTGGTTCTGGAACTACCTCTATTATAGGCTCCTGAACAGGCTCCATAGTAGGAACAATAGTCTCCTCCTGTATAGGTTCTTCAAAGACTACTGTTGTTTTCTCTGTAAGAGGAGCTTTCTGTTCCTTGGGATCTTCTCCATAGATATTTTCCCCCCTTGTCCCTTCCATAAAAAGAAGAACAAAAGGATTATAAATAGGAAAGATTACTAACCAACCACTATTGCCTATATCGTGGCTTCGCTTAACCAACTGTGCCAATGCAAACCAAAAATGGAAAATTTCAAAAAACAGAATAAAAATACCCATAATATTTTCATTCCGTGTCGATGTCAATGAAATCAGTATTGATAAAGCCAAATTAGACAGAAAAATAGATAGCCATAATTCTGTACGGCGAATACGCCCCTTGAACGAAAAAGGTCTCTTAAACATATACAATATTTTTCCTAAGTTCTGTAAGAAAATACAAAAATCAATTTTTCGCCAAAATTACAATATTTTTCTGAAAAAATCACTACCTTTGCAGTCTATTTTTGTAAATACAAAAAAATGAGTACAGAAACAACAACACCTTCTGTAGCTACTGAAAAACAAGCTAAACCTCAATGGCTTAGAGTAAAGCTACCTACAGGGAAAAAATATACCGAATTACGTAGCTTAGTAGATAAATATCAGCTTAATACCATTTGTACCTCTGGAAGTTGTCCTAATATGGGAGAATGTTGGGGACACGGAACCGCTACTTTTATGATTCTAGGAAATATCTGTACCCGTTCTTGTGGCTTCTGTGGAGTGAAAACAGGTCGTCCTGATTCTCTTGATTGGGAAGAGCCTGAGAAAGTGGCTCGTTCTATCAAGCTGATGAACATCACACACGCAGTGATCACTTCTGTAGATAGGGATGACCTCAAGGATATGGGTAGTATTCTCTGGGCTGAAACTGTCAAAGCTATTCGTAGAATGAATCCTAAAACTACTCTAGAGACCCTCATCCCTGACTTTCAAGGAGTAGAAAGAAATCTTAACCGTATTCTTGCTGTTGCTCCTGAGGTAATCTCTCATAATATGGAAACCGTACGTAGGCTCACTCGGGAAGTACGTATCCAAGCTCAATATGACCGTAGCTTAGGAGTACTTCGTTACCTAAAAGAGAATGGAGCACGCCGTACCAAATCGGGTATAATGTTAGGACTAGGAGAAACAGAAGAAGAAGTTATCCAAACCCTTTATGACCTAAAGGAAGCTAAGGTGGATATAGTTACCATTGGGCAATACTTACAACCTTCTAAAAAGCACTTGCCTGTAAAACAGTTCATTACCCCTGATCAGTTCCAAAAATACAAGAAAATAGGAGATGAACTTGGTTTTAGGCATTTTGAAAGTAGTGCCTTAGTACGTTCTTCCTATAAGGCTTACAAACACGTAGAATAGAAAATTCTTTTTTTGTTTTCTAAATATCATCATTTTATTTTGTTTTTAAATTCAATAGGAGGCATTGTATGTGCCTCCTATATTTTTCTAATTCCTAAATACAGATTCTTGCCTATTAATTGACTCTTGATGGATTGCCTTGAAGAGTTTTTCAATAAATTCATCACTTAATCCCTTTTCCTTTCCTGTCTGAAGCATTCGCTCAAGAGCTTCATTCCAACGCTTATTCTGTAGAATAGCCACATTTACTTCTCGCTTAAGCTTCCCTATATGGTCAGAAGCTTCCATACGCTTTTTGAGAATATCAAGTAGTTGTTCATCTAAAATATCTATCTGAGCACGTAACTGTTGGAGCGTACTTTGAAAAGCCTCTTCATCTGTAGTTCTTCTTCGAATACGTAAGTCCTGCATAATCTGTACCAAACTCTCAGGAGTTACTTGCTGAGCAGCATCACTCCAAGCCTCATCAGGCGTAGAGTGAGTTTCTATCATTAGTCCATCAAAATTCAGGTTCAGAGCCGTCTGGGATACTTCAAAAATCAATTCACGCTTTCCTGTAATATGAGAAGGATCACAGATGATAGGAAGCTGAGGAAAACGACTCTGTAGCTCTATAACCAATTGCCATTCAGGAATATTTCTGTATTTTGTTTTTTCATAAGTAGAAAATCCTCGATGAATTACCCCTAGTTTCTTGATATTTGCACGCTGAAGGCGTTCCAAAGCACCTATCCATAAGGCTAAATCGGGGTTTACGGGATTCTTCACTAGGACTATTTTATCAGTACCTTGTAGAGCGTCTGCTATTTCTTGAATGATAAAAGGACTCACTGTAGATCGTGCGCCTATCCAAAGCATATCTACATTATGCTGTAGTGCTAGCTCTATATGGTCTTTGTTGGCTACCTCAGTGGCGATTTTCAATCCTGTTTCTTCCTTGACGCGCTCAAGCCACTTAAGCCCTAAAGCTCCCACTCCTTCAAACATTCCAGGGCGGGTACGTGGTTTCCAGATTCCTGCTCTATAGTAGGATACATCGGTATCCTTCAGGCTATGAGCTATACTCAGTACTTGTTCTTGGGTCTCTGCACTACAAGGACCTGCGATAACTACAGGGTGTGTAAGCTGTAAGTCATCTAACCATTTTCTGTTCTCTTGGGTAATTTCCATTTCTATATTTTAAATTTATATTATTTTTGTTATTATTGCTGTATTACTACCTCCAAAGCCTGAAGCAGTCTTGAGCAGATAAGTGATAGGAAGCTCACAAGTTTGCTCAATAATATGCAATGGATAGGATACTCCTAAGTTAGAAAAACCTTCACTGCGTATAGCTTTTCCTTCTTTTGCCAATGCAATACTCAAAACCAATTCCAACAAACCCGAAGCAGCTAAGGTATGACCAAAATACCCCTTATAGCTGTTCAAAGGTGTCTCTTGCAAGCCTGAACGAAAGAAGGCTATAGATTCCATTTCGTCATTATAAAGGGTTCCTGTTCCGTGAGCATTGATTAAGTCTATCTGCGAAGCCTCTAAAGAGGCTTGCCTTAAAGCATTCTGAATACTTAAAAATAAGCCTTCACCTGTACGAGAGGGACCTGATATATGATTCGCATCATTGATAGAACTACTGCTAAGAATCTCTCCTTGAGCTCCAAATTCTTCTTTGGTAAGAAATAGTGCAGCAGTGGCTTCACCAAGGGTAATTCCATCACGTTCTTTATCATATGGGCGGCAAGGCTTGGAACTCACCGCTTGAAAAGATTGAAATCCCGAAAGAACAAATTCTGAAACCTCATCGGCTGCTACCACAAGAGCATTATCATAGCTTCCCATTCTAATAAGCCTATCAGCTACTGAAACCGCCATTGCTCCCGATACACAAGCATTGGATACCACTATAGGTTCCGTTTTTATTCCTATGAAAGAAGCTATTTTTTTAGCTATTTTAGTAAGGTAGGGCAAAGTATCTCCATCTGAAGAAGTATTCAATTTTGATATATTCCCTTTGGTAGTAGCAAATACAAAAGCCGTTCGTTCTCTAGTAAATATCATAGGTACAAAAGGTAGCACCGCTAGAAGAGTTAGCCGCTCCAGCCAGGACAATTCCATTGAAGGGCTTGCATAGGGAAAAGCATCTTCTATCATCTGAGAAGATATTTTTCCCAAATATATATCCGAAAGGCTCCCAAAATGAGGGTAAAACTGTATACCTACCTGTCCCTGTAAAAGAGCTTCTACATTTTCTTGTACTGTAATCCCTAAGGGAGTTACACAATTATAGGAATGAATATATGCCACCTTTTATTTTTTAGTTTTATGACCTATTTTTTTACCTGATACATAGCATTCTTGAAAACTCAAGATACCTTCTCCTGCTATATCTATACTATCCATTTTCCATTGGAGTGCTATTGTATCTCCTTTTCGGAAAGGAATTTCATCATCATAGTAAATAATCCCGACAGTATCCTTTTCTTTAGAAACTAAGAAAAAGAAATAATCATAATCTGTAATATTTTCTAAAAAAACAACTGTATCCTTGTATATTTTTCCTATTTCAAGTACTTGATCTCTTCGTAAATCACTACTTCTATTGAATTTCCCTATATTTTCAAGAACTTCAGTTATTTTTCCATTGTCTATAATTATTTTCCATCGTATAACTACATATTGTCCCACTGAATAGTCAAAGTCCATATAGGTCATACTTTCAGCTTCTACAGGAAAACTTATTTCTTTTCCATTCTTTTCAACTGTTAAAGTAGTAGGAGTGATTTTTTTAATCAAAACAACATCATTGTAATAGTGATCAAGACTTAGTTCTTTATCCGGTAACAACTGACTTCTGAAATTTTTTACCAAAAGAGTTGTATCTATAGAAGAATTTATTTGTTCTTCCATAACTATACTATTTGCATCTACACTATCCGTATTAGGAGTATTTTCTCTACAAGAGAGTAATAAAAGGGATAAAAGAATACTATACTTTTTCATATTTTCTCAATTCTACAAACTCAACAGAAGTAAGTTCTATATTTCGCTCTCTAAAGGCATTATAAATATTCTTGATAAGATCGGACTTGATAATATACATATTCTGTGGTTCAAAGGTTACCGCATTGATCTCATAGGTAGCATTGAGTTCATTGAGGGAGATATGATATATAAGGAGTTATCTTGTCCGTTACGCCCTTGGTAGCTTGTGCAGCGACGATAAGAGTCGCATCCACATCCTCCAAGCGGGCATCATAGCGTACTTTCACTTGGGCAGTTACCACCAGTCCATTGGTGCGACCAATGGAAGAAAAATTCATCGTGGAAGAAGAAAGTATCATAGAATTAGGTACGGTAACCTCTTCGTTATTAATAGTTTTTAAGCGAGTAACTAAGCTATCTTTATGAATAACCATCCCTATGTAATCCCCTACCTTGATCCAATCATTCTCCCGAAAGGCACGCATATAAGTGATAAATATCCCCGCCATTCCGTTAGATATAGTAGAGGAGGAACCCAGGAAAATAAGTAGCCCTAAGAAAATAGATACTCCCTGAAAAGCCGACGATCCTGACCCTGGTAGATAAGGGAAAATTACAATAAAAATAAAACAAATAAATAATATCCTAAGAATATTATAGGTAGGCTTAGCAAATTCCTTATAAAATCCTTTTATTTTAAGGGCTCCTCGCTCTATTTCATAGAGAAAATAGCGCATTAGTTTCAGTACCATACGCCCAATAAGGATTATAATCCCTATGATGATTAAGTTAGGCAAGTAATCCACTATAGCTGTACCTATTTGACTAAGAGGATCTAAAATAAGCTTTAATAATCTTTCTGCCCATAGTTGGGTAGAAGGAAAAAGCTTTAACCCAACAGGAATACTTACAAAAATAACAATAAAAAAGACAATTAACTTCAATAAGAACAATACTTTAGTAAGGATATAATTCATATTTTCCTTATTGAGTATTTGATAGTTCTTAATTTTTATTCCTTTTTCAAAGAAAGAGTGCCTAAGAAGAAGCTGTTGAATTTTTCTAAAGAGAAGATTTAATAAGTAAAAGAATGTAGCTATAGCCAGTATCAATAGTGTCAGCTCACCAATTCGCATAATACGCTTCTGCATACTGTGCTCTTCTCTATACTGGGTTACCGCTCTGAGAATATCATTTTGTAATGACTTAGCCAATTCTATTTGGGGGAGATGTGCTATTATAGCATCTTCTTCACTTACAGCCTGTACCCACTCTCCTTGATAAGTTATCATCAGTAGGTTATTGTTTGAGTCTATCTTAAGTGAATCTTTTCTGAAAATAGGAAGTTCCACGAGTTTGCGAAGTTTCTTTTCAGTATACTCGGCACGTTCTAAGGGAGAATAAAGCCCCAAAGTTGTATAAATTGTATAAATTGTATCATTCTCCAAGCGTATAGGTGCTCCATTGGCTTTGGAGTAAATACGCTTAATTTCTTCCTGTCGTTGTGCTTTATAAAGTGAATCCTTTTCCGTTTCTATATGGCGTGTATCCAAAAGTAATAAGGATTGTAGCTCTTGACTTAATACATTTACTTTCAAGGAATCCTGACTACGCTGTATTTTTAATTCCTTGACCTGGCGTTGTAACTCCTGCAAGAGACTATCCTGCTGCCCATATACAGAGAATGATAGGCTTGCCAAAAGAAGCAAAAGACGTATTTTCATTCTTGAAGTAATTTTAAGGAGCAAAAATACAAAATAAATAATTAAAAATGAAGATTAATCAGTATTTTTAAAATAATATTCCTAAAAAGAAGAAAAATATTTTGTGTGAAGATAAAAAAATTGCCTCATAAGAGGCAATTCCTTTTTTTAACCAATAAATTCCAATATTATGAAACAGCGCAAAGGTACGATTTTATTTCTAATAAATAGAATTTTTAACTAAACTTTAATCTGTTAATTACAGTTTTCTGAAATAGTGGTTTGGCTATCTTTAGCAAAATTACTACTCAAAGTTAAGAGGTTACGCTGATTGTTACTTGCTTTCACACAAAGTAAGTCTGGATTCCCTGTAATATTTAGTTTGTTCACTAATCGTGTAGCTCCTGATATATCTAACTGATTAAGCTTATTATTACTTAGATTAAGATTAGCAAGCGTGGTTACCCTTATGGTAGCTGTACGGATTTTATTTCCTGAAAAGTTTGCTTCATTAAGTGATATAAGGTTATCTATTCCATCTAAGGAAGTAATGCCTTTGTTAGGAGCATTCAATACAATAATACCAGTTACCTCATTAGTATCTAGAACTCCATTTCTGTTGGTATCATAACCATTATCAAGTAAGTACTGACGAAGAGTATAACTAGGCTCATTAGTATTATTGTTATTATTAAGAACGGCTTGATTTCTTTTGGTGTAATGGATATTCTCCACTGTATTATTTACAGAAGTTTTATCACAAGCTATACACAATAAAGTAAGTGTACTTA
Organism: uncultured Capnocytophaga sp.; assembly: GCA_905372595.1. Classification (GTDB taxonomy): domain Bacteria; phylum Bacteroidota; class Bacteroidia; order Flavobacteriales; family Flavobacteriaceae; genus Capnocytophaga. The sequence continues at coordinate 25,687 of CAJPPS010000002.1, forward strand.
AGAGTATTTTTTTCATTATTTACAATTTACTGATTCAAGTGGCAAAGAAACATCTTTTTTTTGAAAAAATCTTTTTTTTAACACTTAATCTTTTGTTAAACTTATGTAATTATTCTTTTAATTACGTTTTTAGCATAGAATTTGTGATATCCATATAGCTTGTTGATAATTCTCTAAATGATTCATTTTCAATTATTGCTTATAAGCTACTTTTTGTTGATAATTTATCTATAAAAATTAATAGAAAACTTGCCTTTTTAGAAAACTTGTATATACAAGAC
>CAJPPS010000003.1 GCA_905372595.1 uncultured Capnocytophaga sp.
ATACACATATTCATTTATCGATGTAAAAGTAATATTTTTTATTGATTTTTCAAAGAAATTTATTCAAAGACAAACTGACTCATAAAGTATATTATGAAAAAATCTTGATAAAAAAGAAACGGAAATTAAGAACAAAAACTTTTTGTTAAAAAACAAAGCTGTTTCATTTTTTAAATGTAACTTTGTAGCTTTAATTCCAAACGTATCATTTTATGAATCCCGACAACCCAAAAATTATTAGTGAAGGACTTACCTATGATGATGTACTACTCGTTCCTCAATACTCTGAAGTGTTACCCAGAGAGGTATCCATCCAGTCCTTCTTCAGTAGGAATATCCCTTTGAATGTCCCTATTGTCTCAGCAGCAATGGATACTGTAACCGAATCGGCAATGGCAATTGCAATCGCTCGTGAAGGAGGTATCGGAGTACTCCACAAGAATATGACAATAGAAGAACAAGCCCAACAAGTACGTAAGGTAAAGCGTGCTGAAAGTGGAATGATCATCGATCCTGTAACCCTCTCTCTCTCCTCCACCGTAGGAGATGCCAAATTATGTATGAAAGAACACAGCATTGGAGGGATTCCTATTGTGGATTCTCAGGGAATTCTCAAGGGAATTGTAACAAATCGAGATTTGCGTTTTGAGCGTGATAATAAGCGTCCTATTACTGAAATTATGACCAGCCAATACCTGATCACTGCTCCTGAAGGAGTCTCTATGCAGGAAGCTGAGAAAATACTAGAACGCAACAAGATAGAAAAGCTCCCTGTAGTGAATAAAGATAACAAACTCGTAGGACTTATTACTTTCCGTGATATTGCGAACCTACAGAGCAAGTCTGTTTCTAATAAAGACAGCATAGGTCGCCTTAGGGTAGCCGCTGCTTTAGGAGTTACTGTAGATGCTGTAGAGCGTGCTGGCGCACTTGTACAAGCAGGGGTAGATGCCGTAGTGATTGATACCGCTCACGGACATACTCGTGGCGTGGTTTCTGTTCTCAAGAAAGTAAAAGAACATTTCCCTGATCTAGACGTAGTAGTAGGAAATATCGCTACTGCTGAAGCGGCTCTTTATCTAGCCCAAGCGGGAGCCGATGCGGTAAAAGTAGGTATAGGACCTGGTTCTATCTGTACTACTCGTGTAGTAGCTGGAGTAGGATATCCGCAACTCTCAGCTGTGATGCAGGTAGCTGCAGCTCTCAAGGCTAAGGGAATCCAAATTCCTGTTATTGCCGATGGAGGTATTCGTTACACAGGAGATATTGTGAAAGCCATCGCTGCAGGTGCGGACTGTGTAATGCTAGGCTCTCTCCTTGCTGGTATCAAAGAATCCCCTGGGGAAACCATCATCTTTGAAGGAAGAAAATTCAAATCCTACCGTGGTATGGGCTCCGTTGAGGCTATGCAACACGGAAGCAAAGACCGTTATTTCCAAGATGTAGAAGACGATATCAAGAAGCTGGTTCCTGAAGGAATTGTGGGAAGAGTCCCTTACAAAGGAGAATTACAGGAGAGTATGCACCAATTCATTGGGGGCTTACGTGCAGGTATGGGGTACTGTGGAGCTAAAGATATTGCTACCCTAAAAGAAACTGGAAAATTCGTCCGTATTACCACCAGTGGCATTGCTGAAAGCCACCCTCACAATGTTACTATCACTAAGGAAGCTCCTAACTATTCCCGATAGAAAATTGCTAAATTCAATATATTATAAAGAGAAAAAAGGAGCCCAATTATAGGCTCCTTTTTTTGTTATTAGTTACTCCTTTCTTACGGACGAGTAGCAAAAATCAATCGTTTAGACCTCAAGTCCTGAGGATTCTGCATATTATTGAGTGCCTGAATATAGCTATCCTTATTCACTCCTGTATAGGTATCAGGATAGTTCATTCGGTCAGGAATACCTGTTATATCAGTAGCAGAAGGATCTTTCCTGAATTGATATACATAAGGATTTGTGGCAGGTAAGTTGGCTCTTACTCTTTCTCCTAATGTAAGTAAGGTTTTAGGATAGCCTGTACGGCGATACTCAACCCACGCTTCATCTGGGTCTCTGAAGAGAGAGATATACTTTTGAGTAAGTACGTTTTCCTCATTAGCAGCGGGAAGGCTGGCAAGGAAAGCTGTCTTTTTAGCTTCTGGCACTCCCCATCTTTCCAAGGAAGCCTTTACTCCTGCTTTGTAGAAGTCGTTATTCCAATTCCTGATTTCAGAAAGAATAAAGCATACTTCACTATAGTCCATTAGCACTTCCTTAGCGGAAGAACTCAATATTTCTTTAGAGAAAAAAGAAACGGCTTCGCCTCCTTTGTATTGAGCTGATACATCTGATTCTTGCATTCCATAGGGCATTCCTACATACTTGGTGGTATCTATAGGCTGTAAATCATTTAAGGTATAACCATAGTAGATATCCCATTTATCTAGATTTTTTGTAGCAAAATATTTCTCCATACGAGGGTCTACTCCATAGCTCAAGCCTCTGTTCTGCGCTTTTTTATTATTTCCAGCCAAAAGCTTAACAAAATTAGAGGAAGGCAGATAATCCACACGGTTTCCTATAAAATAATCATAATATGCAGGAGCAGGGAAAGTGTAGTTATTCTCAAAAGAAAGCTCTATGCTATCTCCGTCACCAAGAAGTTCACCCTCATTGGAAGAAGCATAATGGGCAATGATATCTGTTACTTTCTGCTTCAATTCTGTTCCCAACACCGCTGCGGTAGCTCCTTTCAAGTGGTTAGCAATACGTAAACGTAAGGAATAAGCAAATTTTTTCAACTTCTGAGGGGTTCTGAACAAGAAATCTCCTTCAGAGAACACACGGGTATCTGTAACGTCTATCTGAGCAATAGCTGCTTCCAGTTCCTTAAGCAAATCATAGTAGATTTCTTTCTGAGAAGCATAGGCAGGTGTTACATATTTGTCCGTTTGGAGTGCTTGGAAGTTTGGATTTTGGCTATCTCCATAAGAATAATAAGGAATATCTCCGAAGGATTGCACCATAATGCTGAAAGTATAAGCAAGCATTACTCGGGCAGCCGCTATCTGATTAGCATTTTTCCCATAGTCCTTCATCAGTTCTTGGGTAGCTGGGTCTGTATTATATTCTATAATTTTCTTATACCCCATTGCGCGTTTATAGCCTTGGAAGTAGAGTGTACTAGCTCCATTAGGGTCTAGCAAGTAACGACTTTCCTTAGTATAAATAGGCTGGGAGGTATATTGCATCCAAGTTAGGGTTTGCTTCCCTATATTATCATAGCCCCTAAGGTTATACATCAGTGCTTGGTTATTTGCATTGAATAAGGCAGTAGGCAGATAATCTTCTGGGAGGTTCGGGTTGGTATTGATTTCTTCAAAATCCTTTGTACAGCTTCCCAAGAGGAGTCCTGTACCTAATATGACTGTTAAAACATTTTTCATTTTAATTCCTTGTTTGGGTTACACTATAATTTGAGACCTACACTTAAGCTAAAGCTTCTAGTGGTAGGAAGGGAAGAGTTCCCCATTCCTTGGTTGTACATAGCTGTTTCAGGATCCATACCATCCCAAGCGAGCATTCCTGTCCAGAGGTTATAGCCTGAAAGTGTGAAGTTCAAGCCTTTGATATGCTTAGTCTCAGGAAGAGGTACATCATAGGTAAGAGATAGGCTTCTGAGCTTTAAGAAAGTTGCATCAAATATCGCTTGTGCATCTATCCCTTTGTAAAAAGTAGTTCCGTATTCTTTAGGAGAAATTCTCGTTTGGTTAGGCTGTCCTGCTAATGGGTTGGGTGTTTCTCTATCTGATTTCAAAGGAGCATATACCCCTTGCTGGATAATCCCTCTTTGTATTTTTTGGGTCGGGTTATTAGGGTCATCTATAAGGTCTCGCATTCCATTAGCTACTGTTTCACGGATAGTTCCTGCATACATACCCAAGGCATAAGGTCCTGCATAATAATCTCCTCCGTGTTGGTAATCAAAGGTAAAGGAAAGACTAAAGTTGCCATAGGTAAGAGTATTGGTAAGCCCAGTGGTGAAGTCTGGAGTAATATTTCCGATTACTTCCTTGCTAGAAGAGCGAAGATAGAAACCATTTTCATCTACTAAGCGGTTGCCTTTGTCATCATACACATAATTACCTCCATAGATTTCTCCAAAAGGACGTCCTTCTACAGCATATAGCTCAGCATTTCCATAATACTCCCAAGTTACTTTATAACGAGTTAAACCAGGAGCCAATTTAAGAAGTTTGTTTCTGTTACGAGAAAGGTTCCAGTCGAATGACCAGCTGAATTTTTCTGACTGTACTGGAGTTGCAGAAAGTGTTACTTCGAATCCTCTATTAACCATTTCCCCACTATTTACTTTCTTATAAGTGAATCCGTTAGCTGCATCCACTGGCAAGGAAAGGATAAGGTCTTTAGAAAGGATATCATAATAAGAGAATCCTAAAGAGAGACGACTGTTAAAGAACTGAAGGTCAATACCTGCTTCTTTAGTTTCCTTGATTTCAGGACGTAAGTCAGGATTATTCTGTTCATTAGGAGTTACATAGTGAGGAGCTCTTCTGAAAGTCTCTGAAACTGTAGGATAAGTTTTTAATACATAAGCAGAAGCATCATTTCCTACTTGAGCCCATCCTGCACGCACTTTACCATAGCTTAACCAAGAAGGTAGGTTTTTGAATGAGTTGGTAAATACATAAGAAGCTGTTACAGAAGGATAGAAGATAGGCACCGATACAGTAGAGAACCAATCCTGACGTCCTGTAAGCTCCACAAAGGCAGTGCTTTTATATCCAAAAGAAGCCATTCCATATACACTATTGGTACGAGTCCAAGAAGAATAAGTATATCCTTTAGCTCTTTCCCTACTATTAGAAGCTGAATAGTTATGAGGTACGAAAAGTCCTCCTCGAGTTTCCACTCCTGTATAACCATATTTATTCTGAGCACGGGCTACTCCTAAGAATCCTGTCAAAGAGAAATTATCCCCTAGCTTAGGTGTATAGTGCAAGCGTGCTTCATAGTTGAAAGCAGCATTGTCATAGTTGTATTTTTTGTAGTGAGGAGTATCGTGAGAATCTTTGGCTCTTCTGTCCTCAGTGGTAAGGGCATAAATATCTCCATACATTTTGCCTACTAGGTAGAGGTTATCGGTGAAGTTATAGGTAAGTCCTATATTTCCAAAGAAGCGGTGACGTTTATCATTCTGGGTAATTTCATTAAGCATCCAGTAAGGGTTATCGGTGAAGTTAGCCCTTCCATCTGACCAGCTAATTCTATTCCAAGTACGTTGCTTTCCTAGAGGGTCTTTGTAAAAGCGTTCCAAGTTTCTCATATCCAATTGGCGTTGAGTATATCCGTAAAGGATGGTAGAGAAACCACCATTATCATTGGCATCCGCATAACTATAAGTAGGGTTATCACGTGTGGTAATGGTATAGTTCAAACCTCCTTCTGCTTTAAGCTTTCTAGAGAGGTCAGAAGTAAAGCTGAATGAGATATTAGAACGTTGGAGTCCTGTAGTAGGCACAATTCCTTTGGTTTGTGTATTTCCTAAGGAAAAACGCAAATTAGTTCCTGATACAGAACGTGTAATAGAAAGAGAGTTATTAATAGTCACCCCCGTATTAAAGAACTTATCTATGTCATTCTTTGGAGCTTGCCAAGGCACAGGTTTTAGATAGTGTTCTGGCAAATTTTTCTTATCAAAAGCATACCAAGGTAAGTAAGGTGTTCCGTCATACTTAGGTCCCCAGCTTTCATCTACGTCATATTGGGCAAGTTTGTAGGTCTGTCCTTCTATTTCCTCTTCTGTAAAAGATGTCATATTACCTCCCCCATATTCATTCTGTAATTTAGGAGATATGTAAGCTCTATCAAAAGTCACAGAGGATTTCACATCAATAGTAGTTTTTCCTCCTTTACCAGACTTGGTAGTATAGAGGATTACCCCATTACCTCCACGGCTTCCATAAAGGGCTGTGGCAGCTCCTCCTGTAAGGACCGTAACAGATTCTATATCATCTTGGTTAATTTCAGAAGAAATATTTCCATACTTACTTCCCATATCCACCATAGGCACTCCATCAATTACGATAAGAGGCTGGTTACTTCCTGTAACACTTCCCTTACCACGGAGTTCCATTTTAGATCCTTGCATTCCTCCTGATGAAGAAGCAGTAAGCCCAGCTGTTTTCCCTTTGAGGTCATCCCCTCCTTCTAAGGTGGTATCGGTATATCCAGCAGCATTAGCATCACGTTCTATTCCTAAGGCTCCTACTTTCTTAGCATCTTCTGTAGCCAAAGGAAGTATTACATTAATAGAAGTCTCAAGACCTACTTTCCTTTGAACATTTTGATACCCTTGGGCGGCGAATTGTAGGGTTTCCTCAGCTTGCGCTACAATGGAATAGCCCCCCTCGGAGTTGGTTGTAACATTCCTGCTGGTACCTACCACCAGTACGGTAGCGCCCACCACTGGCTTACCAGCACTATCCTTTACACTCCCAGAGACAGTCTGTTGTGCAAAGGTTACTGTGGTGGTAACCAGCATAAATAATAAGAATAATTTTTTTAAGTTCATATCTCTTATGATATTTTGATTAGTGTCCCAAAAATACGTTTTTTTCTTGAATTATACGCAAAATCTGACACTTTTTTCATCATTTTATATGTTAAATTTTAATTCTTCTTGATAACTTCTTCATAATGTGATAGAAATCTTTTTAATTTCTCTATCAAAAGAAGAAAAAACCTCCTGTTGATAAGTAAGTTAATAACTTATTTTCTCTTGTGAAAAACACATTTTTTTTCTGCTTACCTTTGCCATACCACAAAACGAAATATTGAAATGATACACTTCTCTGACTTACAAATTGTCCTTCAGGAAGTACCTGGAGAAATCAGCTTGTGTATAAGTGCCACAGGCTGCCCTCTACGATGTCAAGGATGTCATTCGCCTTTCCTATGGAAGAAAGATAGCGGTACTCCCCTTACAGATGAGCGGTTCATCAGTGAGATAGAACGCTATAGAGGAATGATTACCTGCGTCCTTTTTATGGGAGGAGAATGGGATATGGATGACCTCCTACACAAGCTACAAATAGCCCGTACCTATTCTCTCCATACGTGTCTATACACAGGACTTGAAGAAAATCAGGTACCCCTTCTACTCAAAAAAGAACTTACTTGGCTCAAAACGGGTCCTTGGATAGCCTCCTTAGGAGGGCTCTGCTCCCCTACTACCAACCAACGCTTCATAGAGGTACAGAGTGGAAAGCTCCTCAATGAATGCTTCCTTCCATCTTCCAATAGAAAAGCTATTTCTTAAAGAACTTAATAACCCTGAGATACGATTTATGCTCCTCTTTTTTGCAAAGAGGATGGATTATCATCTCTATTAAAAATAAATACAATGATTCGACTTACACAAAATCAAATCCAGCAGAAAATTGACTTCATCCAGCAATATCTGCACGCAAGTAATGCCGCTACAGCCTCTCAGGTAGATGCCAATGCCAATGTAACAAGTAAAAATATTGCTACAATGGAAGCTGAGATTAATAAGGATATCAATATCCAGATCAATCGAGAGCTTGTTCGTAGGAAAATCGAAGAACTTTTCGGAAAAGAACTTGCCTGCGAGTACATCCGCCAGATAGAAGCCCACGAAATCTATGTTCACGATGAGACTTCCTTGAAGCCCTACTGTGTCTCTATTAGTATGTACCCCTTTCTCTTGGATGGTCTTTTGAAACTAGGAGGTGAGAGTCGCGCACCAAAGCACTTAGAGAGCTTTTGCGGGGAATTTGTGAATCTAGTTTTTGCTATCAGCTCTCAGTTTGCAGGTGCCTTGGCTACTGTAGAATTTCTGCTCTATTTTGACCATTTTGCAGCTAAGGACTATGGAGAGGATTACCTACATACCCATTCTAAGATAATAGAAAATCACCTACAGCACGTGGTGTATGCTATTAATCAACCTGCTGCCGCTCGAGGATATCAATCGGTATTCTGGAATATTTCCCTCTATGATGAGCCTTATTTTTCAAGTATGTTTGGAGATTTCGTCTTCCCTGATATGAGTCATCCTAACTGGAATCGCCTCTTTAAGCTCCAGCATTTCTTTCTTAAGTGGTTCAATGCCGAACGCCTCAAAGCTATCCTTACTTTCCCTGTCGTTACTGCCGCTATGCTTACTGCTGGAGGAAAGCCTGTTGATAGTTCCTTTGCAGATATGTGTGCTGAAGAACTCAGTGAGGGAAACTCTTTTTTTGTCTACCAGTCTGAGAGTGCCGATAGCTTAGCTTCTTGTTGCCGATTGCGCAATGAAATCAGCGACCATACTTTTAGCTATTCCCTAGGAGCAGGAGGAGTCGCTACGGGTTCTATCAATGTAATCACTCTGAATATGAATAGACTTGTACAGAAGCAATACAACTTAGCTGAAGAAGTTCAAAAAATTCAGAAATACCAAGTAGCTTTCCGAAAATTGATAGAAGATTATAAGAACGGAGGATTACTTCCTGTATATGATGCCGGATTTATCTCCTTAGATAAGCAATTCCTAACTATTGGTATCAATGGAATGGTAGAAGCAGCAGAATACCTAGGCATCTCTCCTAATAATAATGCTCAGTATAAAGATTTTGTAAGACATCAGCTAAAAATCATCTATGAAGAAAACCGAAAAGCACGGTCTATATATGGATATATGTTCAATACAGAATTTGTTCCTGCAGAGAATTTAGGAGTAAAAAATGCTCAATGGGATCAAAAAGATGGACTTTTCTCCCCTAGGGACTGTTATAATTCCTACTTCTACGCTGTAGAAGATGAACAGATAAATGTACTAGATAAAATTATTCTACACGGAAAAGAGATTATCCAATATTTAGATGGAGGATCTGCTTTGCACCTAAACCTAGAAGAGACTCCTAACAAGGAAGGTTTCCTAAAGCTACTGAATGCTACCGCCTTAGCAGGCTGTAATTATTTCTGTTTCAATATCCGTATTACTATCTGTAACAAATGCAATCATATTGATAAACGTACCCTCTTTGAATGTCCTTCGTGCCATAGTGAAGATGTGGATCACGCAACTCGTGTTATTGGGTACCTTAAGCGGGTTTCTTGCTTTAGTGCTGCTAGGCAAAAAGAACATCGCCTACGACACTATCACCTTTCAAGAAAAAAAGAAGAAGTACTTTCCTAAAAAAACAAGAGCTATGCAGAAAAATTTGCATAGCTCTTTTCACATATATGATTAGCTAATGAGATCAAAGCCTGTGTATTTTCGCAACACTTCTGGTACTACAATTCCTTCTGGAGTTTGGTAATTTTCCAAAATACCTGCCAATACCCTAGGTAAGGCTAAAGAACTTCCATTCAGTGTATGTACGAGCTGTGTTTTTCCTTCACTATTTCTAAAGCGAAGCTTCAAGCGATTGGCTTGGAAAGTTTCAAAATTAGATACTGAACTAATCTCCAGCCATTTCTCCTGAGCTGTAGAATATACTTCAAAATCATAAGTAATGGCAGAGGTGAAGCCTAAATCCCCTCCACAAAGCCGTAGAATACGATAAGGTAACTGAAGCTCATTAAGGATTCCCTTCACGTGTTCTACCATCTGCTCTAAGGCTTCATAAGAACGATCTGGATGTTCTATGCGAACGATTTCCACTTTATCAAATTGATGCAAACGATTAAGCCCTCTTACGTGAGCTCCATAGCTTCCTGCCTCTCTCCTAAAGCAAGGGGTATAAGCAGTACAGCAGAAAGGTAAATCATTCTCAGAGAGAATAGTATCTCTGAATATATTGGTTACAGGAACCTCTGCTGTGGGAATCAAGTACAAATTGTCCAACTGTACATGATACATCTGACCTTCCTTATCAGGAAGTTGTCCAGTTCCATAGCCAGAGTCTTCATTTACCATATGAGGTACTTGATATTCTTGGTAACCAGCTTCTGTATTTTTGTCTAAAAAATAAGTAATCAAAGCTCTCTGAAGCTTTGCTCCTTTACCTTTATATACAGGAAAGCCTGCTCCTGTAAGCTTTACTCCTAGTTCAAAATCTATAATATCATATTTTTTAGCTAATTCCCAGTGAGGAAGCGCTCCCTGTGGTAATGTTGGGATTTCCCCTGCCTGAAAAACAGTCAGGTTATCCTCAGCTGATTTGCCTTCTGGAACTATATCTGTAGGGATATTAGGGATACGGTAAAGAAGCTGAGTGAGTTCCTGAGTTACCTGATCCAATGTATCTCCTAGTTTTTTGGTAAGTTCTTTATATTGAGCAGTTTGAGATTTTATCTCCTCTGCTTCCTCTTTTTTACCAGCTTTCATTAGAGCCCCCACTTCCTTAGAGAGCTTATTACTCTGGGCAAGTACTTGGTCTAGTTCTGCTTGGGTAGCTCGGCGTTTCTCATCTAAGTCAAGCACTTGATCTATAAGCTCTAGTTCTTTGAAATGACGCTTATTGAGTCCTTTAATAACTTTCTCTTTATTATCTCGTATATAGCTAAGCTGTAACATATGTATTGTATTTTAAGTATATTATTGAAAATCAGTTTAGTACACGGCTTGTTTTGGCATAAGCCCGTTGCCAATAAGGCTCAGATAGGCTTGATACTATCACTCCCTGAGAAGAAGAAGAATGGATAAACTTCACTTCATCTCCAGTCTCTACAACAATCCCTACATGGGAGATACGATTACGCTTACGGGTAGTCTTAAAAAAAAGCAAATCTCCCACTACTGCTTGGCTTAAGGGAATATCTCTCCCTTGGGTAGCCATTGCTGTAGAGGAACGGCTCAGGGGCACATCAATAGAACTAAAAGCTGTACTTACAAAGCCTGAACAGTCCATCCCACTACGTGTAGTCCCTGCGTGCTTATAGGGCGTTCCTATATAGGAATAAGCCGAATCAATCAGTATAGTCAAGCGTTCTTCTCCTAGTGCTGCTGTATTGGGCTTCGTAAAGCGTAAGGTCCCCTTTTGAGATATTGGAGCTCGTTCCTCTTCTTCATACTCTCCTTCTGTAAGAGTAGCCCAGTTAGAGGCAGCTATTAGTACTTCTGTACTCCCTTCCATATAGCTAGGGTTGTCAATCAAGGGCTTATCAGGGCGGTTCTTCTCCTGCACTTGGCTTGTTTTTTTCTTTTTCTTAGCCTGAGCAAAGGCGTTACCTTGTGAAAGCATCAGAGCTGAAAGGATAAGTATCAGTAAGTGTGTTGTTCTTTTCATAAGAAATAATTAGTTTTTGCAAAGTTACGGATTTAATCCTTTCGTTGTACCTTTTTTTAGGCGATGTTAATAAAAAAAGTGTTTTCCACGAAAGAAAATGTTAAAAAGAAACCAAGAGGAAGCTTATTTCATAAATATTTATTATCTTTGCCCTAAAAATCAATGGTAAGAATCCTCTGCACAAAACAGCTCTCTATAACTGATATACAAGCTTTTACGCAAGCAGGATTTTCTATAGAAACTATTGATTTCATTCAGATACTTCCCTTTTCCTCTTTTGACCATATTTCCCCTTTTGAGTATGGCATTTTCACTAGTACCAATGCCTTGTCTGCCCTTATACAAAACCCTGCTTATCAAGATATTCCTTGTAGAAAAGCTTTTTGTGTAGGAGAGAAAACTCAAAAATTTTTACAAGAAAATGGCTGGGAAGTAATCGCTTCTTTTCCTTATGCTTCCTTACTGGCAAGCTATTTGGTAGAGAATTTTCCTCAGGCTTCTATGGCTTTCTTTTGTGGAGATAAGCGACTAGACACGCTTCCTCACACCCTTAAGGAACATCAGATACCTTTTCAAGAAATCCAAACTTATCAGACACTCCTTACTCCAAAGCATTTGGAAACTTCCTTTGAGGCACTCCTTTTTTTCAGCCCCTCAGCAGTGGAAAGCTTCCTTATGGAGAATACTTTTGGTTCAGAAAAAATTATCTGTATAGGAACCACTACCCAAAAAGCACTTCCAAAAGGAATAGAGAGTTTTTTGGCAGATACCCCTACACTGAGAGGAATGAGGGATTGTTGTATAAGAATTTTTAAACCCTTTTTAGAATGATACAAAACGATCTTTTTTTAAGAACCCTTAGGGGAGAAAGCGTAGAACGTCCCCCCGTGTGGATGATGCGACAGGCGGGGCGTTACCTACCCGAATTCCGTGCTTTACGTGACCAATATGACTTCTTCACTCGTTGTAGAACTCCCGAACTGGTAGCTGAAATTACCATCCAACCTGTGGACATTGTTCAGGTAGATGCAGCTATTCTCTTCAGTGATATCCTTGTAGTTCCCCAAGCAATGGGTATTGATATTGAGATGAAAGAAAATATAGGTCCTTTCATCGCTCACCCTATCCGAAATACTCAAGATGTGGAACGGGTACAGATTCCTGACGTTTCACACGCTCTGGGTTATGTAATGGAAGGAATCCGCCTAACAAAAGAACGCCTTAATAATCGTGTTCCCCTGATCGGATTTGCAGGTGCTCCTTGGACGATTCTTTCCTATATAGTTGAAGGAAAAGGCTCCAAAAATTTTGATATTGCGAAAGCTTTCTGCTTCTCCCAACCAGAACTAGCTGATCGCCTATTACAGAAAATTACTGATACTACTATCCTATACCTAAAGGAAAAAGTAAAAGCAGGAGTAGATGCTATACAGCTCTTTGATAGCTGGGGAGGTGTCCTTTCTCCTGAGGATTATAGTACCTTCTCTTGGAAATACTCTCGCCAAATTGTTGAGGCTTTGTCTCCTCTTGTACCTGCAATTGTCTTTGCCAAAGGCTGTTCCTTTGCCCTTGAGCAGATGAGCCAGAGTAGTGTAGCGGCTCTAGGAATTGATTGGACTTGCCAGCCTTCTCTTGCCCGCATACTTACTCAAGGAAAAAAAGTATTACAAGGAAACCTAGATCCTGCTTGGTTATTGGCTTCCCCTGAGCAAATTACCGAAAAAACACACCAAATGATTCGTTCCTTTGGGAAAGACCTCTATATTGCTAATTTAGGACACGGCATCCTACCTAATGTACCTGTTGAGAATGCGCGTGCTTTTGTAAATGCAGTAAAGACTTTTGTTGAATAAATATTTTCTCTATGAGGAATTCTATCTGTGAAGCATTTCACTCCGCTTATGTCCCTATAGAAGAAAATGCTCCTGTCATCTGCATAGGATCACTTTCAGAAGCCCCTATTTATGGCAGTAAAATTACTGATTGGGACGAGAATGGAGAAGAATTCTCCATATGGTACCTTACCTTCGGAGAAGAAGTAGCTGAAGAAACTCCTGAAGAAACTCTAACTGTAACAGAACTCTTACAACAACGCCCTATTCTCTCCGATTTTCTTCATTTAGAAGCGGATTTTTGCTTCATTATTGAAGCAGATGGCAGTTATGATGTCTTTAAGGATTCATAAGTTGTATTGCCTTTGCTACCCCTACAGACGCTTTCTGAGCAATTACTGTAAGGGAGCCTTTACTATGAAGAGAGGGATTAGGATCTATATAAAATATAGGAGTTCCTTCCTTTGCATACCCCATCAGTCCAGCAGCTGGATACACCTGAAGAGAAGTTCCTATAACCATTAGGATATCGGCAGTATATACCTCTTCTATTGCCTTATCTAACATAGGAACTTCCTCTCCAAACCATACGATATGGGGGCGCAATTGTGCTCCTGTAGGACTCTTATCTCCTAAGTGAATATCTCCCAAGCAAGGATAAGTAGTTTCAGGATCATCCACTCCTCGACTCTTGAGGAGCTCTCCGTGTAGGTGGATAATATGATGACTGCCCGCTCGCTCGTGTAGGTCATCCACATTCTGGGTGATAATCACCACATTATATCGCTTCTCTAACTGAGCCAAAAGCCGATGGGCTTCATTAGGAACTACCTCGCTGAGCTGGCGACGGCGTTCATTATAAAAATTCAATACTAAGGCAGGATTGGCAGCAAAGCCTTCGGGAGTAGCTACCTGATTCACATCATAACCTTCCCATAATCCCCCCGAATCACGGAAAGTGCGAATACCACTCTCGGCACTAATCCCTGCTCCTGTGAGAACAACTAATTTTTGCATTTTTCTCTAATTATTTTCTTACTGTTTTTCTAAAATATTCACACTCTTTGATTACCTCTTTATAATATTGTGTATGCGCATATCTTTCTCTAAGTTCTCGGAATCCTTCCCAGTCCTTGAACGCTATTTCACCAGATTCTACCCCATACCACCTGTCTTGATAGAAATAAACCTGATTATAATAGTTATTTCGCTCCACTTTAGCAAGCATATAAGCTATTTTGGCTCGTTGTTCATCATCTTTTGCGTGTTGCTGGGCTATTAAGTAGTATTTTTCTGCATTTTTCATACTCAGAAGCCTTTCATAGTTTTCCCTATTGACTCCCAAGCCTCCATATTCATTGAGTATTCTATTACAGTAGAAAGCCCGAATACTTCCAAAATAAGAGGCATTATAGAAGGCATTCCCAAGTAACAATGCATTATTATATATTTCCTCGCCTTGAGCAATTTTTTCCTGCATTTCTTTGACTTTTTTAAGGAAAGAAAGAGTAGTATAAGTCACACGCTGCTTAGCCTGATGTTGGCAGTCATTACAGTCTTTAATATAACCATTAAAGGGATTGGCAGGCAATACTGCTTGGCTAATTTTTCGTTTCTTAGTAACCATTTTACCACTATTAGAGTCATATTCTCGTACATTCTCAAGCGGAGCCTTCTCCAGTTCAAGGATAGCTTTATTTATATCTCCTTGGTAGAAAGCATAAATGGCTCTACTCTCGTAGATTTCTCCTAAGGAAAAGCGGTAATTATCTGTCCAAAAAGCTTCCCAAGGGGTTTTCTCTTTCTTTAAGAGAAGATTTTCCATCGCAACAGACTGTTGTAAGGAATCATAATACCCCAAAGTAGGTGAAAGAAGTTCCGCCATTAAGGTATTATTCTCCTCCTTATAAAGTGCCGATAGGTAATAACGAACAAAAGAGAAGAGGTAAAAAGAACGCATCTGCTCCTTATCAGACTTAAGGAGAGAGGAGTTCCACATCCATTCCAAACGCTTAAGGAGCCTTTCCTCATCAGCTGGAGTGATTCGCTCCAGAGCTGTTACCTCATTAAAGATATCTAACAAGCGTATTTGTGCTTGTTGGGGAGTATCTTTGGCTATTTTTTCCGCCTGTTGCAATAGTATTCTAGCCCCTTGATTATCTTTCTTAAAGATGAGAATATAAGCTGCAGCTACCTTCCATAGGTAAGGTGAAGCCACCTTCCCTTCTTGTGCCACTTCTATGAGCCAATCAGTACGAAAATTCCGATTCAGTAGAGCTTGTGTATGCTGATGATAATCAGCTGCAGATTTGATTTTTTCTCCATACTCACCAAAAACATTTACCTTATCCTCTATCATATTGATATAACGAGTAAGAAGAAAATCCACTTGAGAAGAAAAAGGATCAATTGCCATTATATGTTCTATAGCTGTAACTTCATCGGTATAATATCCCTGCATAGCCCATAAGGCACACTGCTGCTGCTGAGAGAGAGTAGTGGCTATTTGGCTTACTTGCCTATCGGTAAGAGGGTGATACTCATAGGTAAAGGTAGTCATTTGCTCAGGCTGGGCAGTAGCGAGTGTTGCCAATAGCGCATTGCTTTTGGCATAGTTTTTTTGAGCAATATAAGCTCCTGCTACATAATGTAAAGCACGGTAATAAAGACTGTTTTTCGGTTGTTTTTCTTGAGTATCATTGAAGAAAGTAATCACTGAACCACGATCATAGGAATAGAACTTAAGGCGTGCTACCTGAAACCACATTCGGTTGGCAAAGAAAACATCTTTATCCGCTAGGGCTTTCCGATAGAGGCTTTCCGCTTTAGAGATTTCATTTTGTTGGGTTCTCTCCACCTTACGACTATCATAATCCCAAGGGTCATATGTCACATTGGTAATATGTTCGTTACCTCTGGCTATAGCTAAGAAAGAGAAGAAGTTACGCAATCGCTTATCATCTACTTTAGGGGTATGCTGAGAGAGGCTTACCTTAGCCTTATCAGGAGAGCCATTATACTTATGAATATCTGCTAAGGAATTCTTATCATACATAAAGTACTGTATGCCTTCCTTCCAAAAGGTTTTTCCTAAGTATTGCTTCCATTGTTCTAAATCAGTGTGACTATAGTCTTTAGAAGCCCTATCTATATAGTCTCCTTGATAGAAAAGATTACTACTATCAAAGAACAAAGGCTTATAAGCAGGCTTCTTGACCATTATCTCAGGAGCAAACAAGGAGTTTCCAAATCCCCAACCATCATCGGCACAAGCATATAAATAAGCCCCATAGGCTCCTACTGAAAGTAAGGAAAGACTAGCGAAAATTTTTAAAAAAGTCTTTTTCATAGTTATTTATACTGGTATTAAGATCATATAAAATAATTTCTTTGGGAGGACGCTTCATATACTTGAATAAATCCTTTTTCATACTATAAAGATCGGCTGGAGAAATTTCTTCTACCTTAAGAATATCTCCTTTTTGCCACAAACGACCCTTATACATCAGCTGTTCTTCAATAAGGTAACAATTACTTTCTCCTAGTCTGGAAGCCCCCTTGAGAGTATCCATCTGAGCAGAAGTAAGCCCTCCTACTAGGTTGGTCACCTCCCCTGCTACCGAATGCACTCCCCAGCTGAATATAGGAAGTGCTACCTTAAGCTCCAGTGGATAGGCTTTCAACGAGGATAGATAAGCTTTAGCCACCTGATGATCATAAATGGAATTGGCTCCTGTAGGGGTAATATTTCCCATATTATAATACATCAGCACCCCATAATCCACCTTAGGAATCCCTGTTGTAGTATAATGCTTCACTTGGTGCAGGCGAATAGTCGCTGATAGTATATAGTTATTCTGGGCTCTAAAATATTCAACAAACTTAAAATAACGTTCCTTACTGGCTAATGTCCAATCACAATCAAGCTGTATTTCCTTCACTCTTAGCCCATAAGAAGTATTTATTTGAGCTATATAACGGTTCAATTGCTTAGCTAGTACCTCTTCAGAGGTTTTCCCTTCTAAGAACACTTCATTCTTAAGGTAAATTACAGGAATTATTTCCTTATTTTTTACAAAAGCTGTATCTATTTCTATAGGAGCAATAGGAACCGCCTGTCCCTCCCTGAGTGCTACATCGCAATAACGCACATAGAGCTTCTCGATAGCATTCTCTTTTATAAAATTCTGCTCATCTGGAGAAAGTGATAAGCTTGTTTTCCAATAATATACACTCAGTTCCACAGGTGCCTGTTTTTGCTGACAAGCACTCAAAAGAAGCATCACTAAAAGAATAAATACCTTTTTCATCAGAGGACAAAGGTAATACATTGATTCAGGAAAACAAAGTATAATTTTGAATTTTAAAAAATATTTTTTCAACCTATTAAAAGCCTCAAAAAGGATATTGCTAATTCACAAAAAAAGAATATCTTTGCTCAAACAAACTCTCTTCCTTATGAATCTCTGGCATATGCAACTACACCCCACTGGAGCTATTGCTTGGACAGTGGAGAACACCCGCCATATTGTTGCCACAGGCTATATAGGCTGTTCGGGCAAGGCTGTACAAACTTTTAATAAACTCCTTTCAGGGGACTTAGTACTAGTACGTTATGGGTCGCAAGTAGTAGCTTTGGTAGCAGTGGAGGATACACCACGCCTATTACGAGATTATGAGAAACACCCTTTGCGCTGGTTTACTAACGGCTGTCCTGTCAAAACACTTGCTTACTATGAAAACCTCAAAATAGGCGGTCGTGGGTGGTACCTGCCTACCACTCTTCAACAGATAAAACCTGAGAATGAAGTAGCTTATACTTTTGTGAGAGACTTATGGGAAAAGACAAATTCTCATCTACTCTTTTGGGTAGATTTCAATAAACTAATGGAAAATAATTTGCTGCCATTTTCCCAAAAAGATGAGAAAGAGAATGTATGCAGACAACTAATACCTCTGTATGAGGGATTAAGAGTAAATATCTATATGGATGATACCGACGATAAGGGCAACCGTGATGACCTTGTCGGTACGGACTATGTTACGGCTAACAAAACAGGTATTTATCCTCATACAAAGTGGTGTTGCCAAATAGATGAAAAGGGCATCTGGAATCAGTCCGATGTGGAATAAATTTTGTATTTTTGCTTTTAAATTTCCTTATTTTTATTAAAATGAAACAATTTCTTTTCTTTTTCAATCTTTTATACCTTACTACTATGTTTGGGCAACATACATCAGGCGGATATAAGCCTTTCCTCAGCCAATATGGTCTCAAGGGAAAGGTTAAAACCCTTAAAGAATTTAATGGGTACCATTGGGCTACCTATCACTTCAACAAAGAAGGACTTCTTACCCAAACGGATAATAGAACCTTTACTTACGATGAGCAAAACCGACTTAAAACGATATCTTATAATGAAGGTAAAAGCTCTTTTACTTATTTGCCTAATAATGAGGTAAAGGAAGAAGTCTCTGGATTGGGAAGAGAAACCTATTATTACGTATATGATAACAAAGGAAATTTGCTTTCCAAAGAAAGAAAACTACGTAAAGATAGT
The DNA here is from genome assembly GCA_905372595.1 of uncultured Capnocytophaga sp. Taxonomy (GTDB): domain Bacteria; phylum Bacteroidota; class Bacteroidia; order Flavobacteriales; family Flavobacteriaceae; genus Capnocytophaga. The sequence continues at coordinate 18,639 of CAJPPS010000003.1, forward strand.
CGTAGTAGTCTCGATTATAAGATATTATACAAATACGACAAGGAAGGCAGACTTTTAGAGAAGAAATACGACCCTTCTTATCTGAAAAAGCCAAAGACCATTTTTGCTGGGCAAGACTACTCAAGGGCAGATATGGAAGTATATGAATATGATGCTCAAGGCAATCTTTCCCGACAAACGATATATGATTCCTTTGGCTCTCTTAAGTATATAAAACTTTATAAAAACGGGAAGCTCACAGAAAGCCAAGAGTATGATTGGGGACACATTTATGAAAAAATAATCTTTACCTACGATAACAACCAGGTACAAGAAAAAGTATATAATCAGGAAGGGACGCCTACCCTCCTAATAACTTACAAAACTACCCTTGATAAGCAAGGAAATGTAATCCTCAAAACAGAAGAATACGAAAAAATCCCTAATAATACAAACAAAGAGAAGACCATAAAAGTTATAGAAAAACGAGAAATAGAGTATTATCCTTGAAATTGAATGTAAAAAGATTTTTTTTGACAAATAATCAGTATTTTTATTTTAGTAACAACGTTTATTCATATGAAATATCTTTCAAAAACCCCCGTTTTGCTCAGTAATTATATTTTTCTTCTGAAAAGTATAGCTATTTTTTTATTGTTTTGTAGTTGTTCTTCTAATTCTCTAGAGAATCAGGTATATGGACAAGACAATCCGCACAATATTAAGCCTTACTTATCCCAATACAATTTGAAAGGGAAGATAAAGACACTCTCTTACTATAATGGGGATTATAGTGAGATTTTTCATTTCAATAAGCAAGGATTGCTCACTCATATAAATAATGGTTTGAATCAGAAACTATCCTATAATCGGCAAGGTAAACTAACTAAAATATACAGTGAAAGGGATGAAATTATTTTTACTTACCTTCCTAATAATACTGTAAAACAGGAATGGAAAAGTGATTTTGGGAATGCCACACTTTATTATATCTACAATGACAAAGGGAATTTACTATCCGAAGAGAGTAGAGGAGACGGAAACTATAAATATTTGTATGAGTATGATAGTCAGGGGAAATTGTTAGTTAAAAAGTATGATTTTGCTTATATGAAAGCATTAAAAGAATCTGAAATTGATATGGGTCTGACAGAGCGATCTTTTATGAAATTATATGAGTATGATACAGCAGGCAATCTCACAAAATATACTGAATATGACAGAAACGGTTATATTGAAAAAATAGATATTTATAAAAAAGGGCTCCTTGTAGAGAGACAGAGGTATGAGCAAAATAAATTATTTGAGAAATCTATTTTTACCTATGACAATGGAAAAGAGCAAGAAACGGTATATAATCAGGAAGGGACACCTATCCGCTTAGCAACATACAACACCACGCTTGACAAGCAAGGAAATGTAATCCTCAAAACAGAAGAATAC
>CAJPPS010000004.1 GCA_905372595.1 uncultured Capnocytophaga sp.
TTACAAACTGTAACGCTTTGAAGTTAAAAGCTGCTGATGGTAAAATGCGACTTACCGATGTCGCTGATACTGAACAACTTTTTCGCTTGATACAGTCTATACCTTCTCCTAAGGCTGAACCTTTCAAACTATGGATGGCAGAAGTTGCTAGCACTCGTATTGACCAACTGCAAGATCCTGAACGCTCTATAGAACAAGCGGTGGCTGACTATCGTCGCTTGGGATATTCAGAAGCGTGGATAAACCAGCGTATTAAATCTATTGAAGTACGAAAAGAACTTACCGATGAGTGGAAACGTACGGGAGTAAAAGAAGGTGTAGAGTACGCTACGCTCACTGATATTATCACCCAACAATGGAGTGGTTTTACTACCAAAGAATACAAGCAGTATAAAGGACTCAAAAAAGAGAACTTACGCGATAATATGACTAACTTGGAAATGGCTTTTAACATATTAGCCGAAGCCTCAACTACCGAACTTTCCAAACAACGCGACCCACAAGGAGTAGAAGAACAGAAAAAGGTAGCTAAAGAAGGTGGTAGTGTAGCCAAAGTAGCGCGCAAGCAATTGGAAACTCAATTGGGACGCAGTGTCATATCACCTACAAAAGCTAAAGACTACCTTAAAATCGAGGAGTCATAGCACGACACGCAATAAAAAAACTCCCCGTATGCAAACTGCCTCTGTAGCTCGCATCACGGGGCAGTTTTTTTATAATAAAATTATATTGCGCAAAATTTATTTGTAAAAAATTTTGTTGTTTAAAATATTTGTTGTACTTTTGCCCCGAAATCAAGAAGTGATGATAGAAGAAAACTTACAGTTAGGCGCTCAGGTATGCTTTCCGCTCTATGCGGCTTCGCGTAAGATTACACAGCAATACGCTAAGTATCTTACTCCCTTAGACCTTACCTACCCGCAGTATTTGGTACTTTTAGTACTCTGGGAAGAAGACACGCTCACGGTAAATGCTATAGGAGAAAGGCTCTACTTAGACAGTGGTACCCTTACCCCTTTGCTTAAGCGAATGGAAGCCAAAGAGTTGCTCACTCGTATCCGCTGTAAGAAGGACGAACGCATTATGTGGATCGCACTGACTGAAAAAGGGCAACAGCTACAAGAAACCGTCAAAGACATTCCTTCGCGATTGAAAGAGTCAATAGCGCTTAGCGCTCAAGAATTAGAGACTCTTAGGACATTAGTATATAAAATCCTTAAGTAAAAATAAATAACAAAGTAAATAAAAAAGAATTAATATGACAGCACTGTACACAGCAGTGGCTACCGCTACCGGAGCCCCTAATAGAAAAGTAACTTCCGACAATGGTGTATTAAGCCTCGAACTACGTTCTCCTAAAGCCTTAGGAGGCGCTAATGACGATTATACCAACCCTGAGCAACTCTTTGCAGCAGGGTATGCAGCTTGTTTTGATACCGCACTGAACTTGGTTATCAAACAAACTAAAGTAACTACTGGAGGAACTACTGTAACCGCACACGTATCTATAGGAAAGCTTGATACTGGAGGTTTTATCTTTGCCGTAACCTTACAAGTGAATGTACCTGGGGTATCACTTGAGCAAGCCAAAGAACTTGCGGACAAAGCACACCAAGTATGTCCGTATTCTAACTCTACTCGTGGGAATATAGAAGTAACTACAGAGGTGACAAACAACTAATTATAAGAAATAGAAAATATGAATTTTTTAGAAATCGCACAAAAGAGATATGCTGCTAAAGCTTATCGCAACCAGAAGATAAGTGAGGCTAAAATTAAGGAGTTGGCAGAGATACTCCGTTTAGCTCCTTCCTCAGTAAATAGTCAGCCTTGGAAATTTGCTATCATAGGGGATGAAGCCCTTAAAGCCGACTTGGCAGGACATTCGTTTTTTAACGAACAGAAGATAAAAGAAGCTAGTCATTTAGTGGTTTTCTTTGCCAAAGACAATGTGGCCGAGTTTGAAGAGAATTTCAAAAAGGTAGCTCCTCAACCTATTCTAGAATTCTATGCAGGTATGAAAGCAGGTGATGAGAAAAACGCTAAAACTTGGTTCCAGAAGCAAGTATATATTTCACTTGGTTTCTTCTTAGCGGCTTGTGGAGTAGAGGGCATTGATGCGACTCCTATGGAAGGCATTGATACTGCTTACTATAGCGAAAAATTGCAAGTAGAAGGCTACAAAGCAGTACTTGCTGTAACAGTAGGCTATCACAGTGAAGCAGATAGTAACCACCCCAGCAAAACGCCTAAAAGGAGACTTCCTCTTGACGAAGTAGTGGAAATTCGCTAATTAGGTCGTAGCACAACAAGCTATAACAAAAACTCCCCGTGTGGCATACATCCCATATGGGGAGTTTTATTATTACTGATAAAACTTACTTGGACTTACCCCTAAATGTTGCTGTACAAAAAATACTCATTAATTATCTATTCATTAAAATTAATTTTGTACTTTTGTTGTGAATTTTAAGGAAGGGAGATTCTTTTTACTTAAATTCTTGTGTGTTTATATTTATTAACTAAATAGTTATGTTATGAAGAAAGTAATAAAAAAAAATACTACTTACTATCTTTGTTATTTTCTTACTCTTAATTGTATTGCCCATAGCGTATTTCTTTATTTATGGGTTCTTCCTTCGGGGTGATATTAGTGAAGAAAAAGTAAATTACCTTAAAGCTAATAGTATAATATTACCACCAGAATGCACAATCTCTGATAAAGCATTATTTACAGAGGTTAATACACCTACGGTGTTTATGTTTGGTGAGATTCACGGATTTACCAAGACACAACTTTTTGACGCTCAACTCTTGATATACCTGAACAAAAAGTTTGGAGTTACTGATTATTTTAATGAATTTTTTACCGAAGATGCTGAACTTCTGAATCAATACCTAAATGCTGACACTTCTGATGAAACGTTATTGAAACAACACTTTAACAATCTTAAAGAGAATATCCCGCAGCGCCAAACACAGGAGTATCTTGAAAAATGGAAGATACTTTACAACTATAATCAAACACTACCAAAGGATCAAAAGATACGAGTTTATGGACTTTTAGGTAAACAAGAAGCCTTTAAGCACAATCGCGATAGTGTTATGATGAGTAATTTTGATTTAACTATCAAGCAGTTAGATAGTGTGAGTGATACAAAAAGAAACTATTATTGCTCTTTGGGTAGCGGACATATCTATCAGGAAAAATACAACGGGAGAAAATGTTTTGCTGCTCTTCTAAAACAGAAAGATTATACGGTGATTTCTGTGATGCATCGTCCTTTCGATTCAGAAATGTATCTTCCAAAAGGTTTGGGTATGCCAACAAGCCCTAACGAGATGATTTCTTGGACGAACTGCGATGGGCCTATCTCCTATTTCACAAATGCAGAAAATTTTAAAGAAGCCTCTGAAAATCCTTCAATAGTGCTTTACAAGCTCAACAGTAAAGATTCTCCTTATGCACACTGTCAAGATGTTGTTGGTTTCAAATCACCTATTAGTTTCCTTATGGGAAAGATAACACCTGAGGAGGATAAATATACTACTGACTATTTTCAATATGTTTTAGTAACCAGAGGCTGGAAAGGTCCAAAATTACCATAGTAAGCTTCTCTAGCTACAAAAATAAACTCCCCGTGTGGCATACATCCCATATGGGGAGTTTTTGTTTCTAATGAAAGAACTTTACCTAGGTGTGTTACCAAAGTTTTCATTTGGGTAATAGCCGTTTTATTCAGTTCTATTGATTTTTGTATAGTCATCATCTCAATAAATAGTTGTATCTTTGTTCTAGAATTTTAATAAGCCTAACAAATGAATGCAGAATTATATTTAAAAAAAGCTGTTTTACAATTGTCCAAAGGATTGGAGGAAAAAAGTATAGAAAGCCTGAATAAAGTACTTGAAACAGGGGCTGATGATCAAGTAAGCCTTATCAAAGCACACCTTATATTTGCAGAATACTATGTAATGAAAGGGAATTTTCCTCAGGCGGAGGAACATCTCTCTTATATTAATGATATTTATGAGAATAGTGATGAAGAATTTGATGATGTACTAAATGATGAGTTTTTTGAAGCTGATATGCTTACAGATATGATAGAGCGTTTCCGCTTTCTAAGGGAATAAATAAGACTAGAATAGCCCGACTCTTCTTGGTAGCACTAATCAATGAAATCTTCAATTACCTGAGGGAGCTATAGACAAGCTTCTTTGCTATTAAGCAAACGTTCTTCTCCTACCAAGTCCCTTTACTCTAAGGCTGATAATGGCTATATTAGTTTCTCTACTAGGAATTGGTATGGCTACCTACTGCTTGTTAGCGAGTTGTCCGCAGGCGGCATCGATATCCTTACCGCGAGAGTAGCGGATGGTGGTGGTGATACCTGCTGCTTCTAGTTTCTCTTGATAGAGGAGGAGGGCTTTTTCGTCGGCTTGCTGGAAAGAACCCTCATCAATAGGGTTGTATTCAATAAGATTCACCTTACAGGGCGCAAATCGGCAGAATTGTACCAATGCTTCCACGTCTTTTAGGGTGTCATTAACACCTTTCCATACCACATACTCATAAGTAATACGGCTTTTGGTCTGTTGATACCAGTATTGGAGCGCTTCTCGGAGTTCTTTTAGGGGGAAATTGACCGTCCAGGGCATAATCTTATTGCGTGTCTCTTCTATAGCCGAGTGCAGAGATACCGCTAGCTTGAACTTTACCTGCTCATCAGCCATTCTACGGATAAGTTTTGAGACCCCAGAGGTAGAAAGGGTAATACGCTTAGGAGAGATGCCTAAGCCCTCTTTTTCGGAAGTAATCCGCTCGATGGCTTTCATCACATTGCTATAGTTCATAAGAGGTTCCCCCATTCCCATAAATACGATATTGCGTAAGGGACGGTTATAATAATACCGGCTTTGCTGGTCAATGGTGAGTACTTGGTCAAAAATCTCATCAGGAGTAAGGTTTCGCATTCGCTTGAGCCTTGCGGTGGCACAGAAAGAGCAGTTCAGGCTACAGCCTACTTGGCTAGAGACACAAGCGGTAGTACGCGTATCGGTAGGAATGAGTACAGACTCCACAAAAAGCCCATCGTGTAGGCGTACGGCATTCTTGATAGTCCCATCGGCACTGCGTTGCATTGTATCAACCTTGATATGGTTGATAACAAAATGGTTCTCTAGTAGCGCACGTGTTTCCTTGGAAAGATTTGTCATTTCCTCAAAGGTATGAGCCCCTTTTTTCCAAAGCCATTCATACACTTGGTTGGCACGGAAAGCCTTTTCCCCGTGGGAGAGGAAGAAAGTTTCTATTTGTTCTCGGCTAAGCGAACGGATATCTTTCATTGTGATAAATCAGGGTGCAAAGGTACGATTTTTTTGTTAAATAAATGTTAGCGTTTCCTCTGAATGCAAAAAAGTAGTATCTTTGCGCCTTAATTAAGACTAAAACCAAACAAATATAATAGAGCCTTTATGTGTTTTTCCGCTACTGTTTTTAGAAAACTTCTTCTTTTTGGCTTGTTTTTCATTTCTTTTATAGCTTTCTCACAAGCTCCTAAGGCAACTCTTACGGGAGTGGTAACGGATAAGGCTAAGGAACCCCTATTAGGAGCTTCTGTAGTGCTTAAAGGGACTTCCAAAGGGGTTGTAACCGATGGAAAAGGTCGGTTTTCGCTTTCGGTTCCTGCGGGAAAGTATCAGGTAGAGGTGCGTTTTTTGGGGTATAATACCCAACAGAAGCAAGTACAAGTACAGGCAGATGAAAAGCTATCTTTGGTTTTTACACTTGAGGAAGAAGCCGTAGAGGTCAAAGGAATCACCGTAGAGGCGCATTCTCTTATTAAGCAAGTACAGAAAAGTGCTTATAACGTAGTGGCTATAGAAGCTAAGGACTTAGAGCATACCAATACTACCGCAGCAGATATCCTAGCGAAAGTCTCAGGAGTGAAAGTTCGTGAAACGGGTGGGGTAGGAGCCGAGCAACAGATTAACCTAAACGGTTTCACAGGAAGGCACGTGCGTACCTTCGTAGATGGTGTTCCTCTTAACAGGGCTAATTCTTCCTTTCAGCTGGGGAATATCCCTGCTGAGCTTATTGACCGTATTGAAATCTACAAAGGAGTGGTGCCTATTGCTTTTGGTTCGGACGCACTAGGAGGAGCGGTGAATATCATAACCCGTAGGAACCGTGCGGATTTTGCTAGCCTTTCCTATACTTATGGTTCTTTTAATACTCATAAGAGTACCCTTAATGCAGGCACTCGCCTAACAGATAACATCGCTATAGAACTGAATGCCTATCAGAACTATTCCGATAATAGTTATAAAGTATATACCCAATTTCTTAATCTGGACTCAGGTATCTTCTCCAGAGATAAGCAATGGTTCAAGCGTTTTCACGACCGTTATCACAACGAAGCAATCATAGGAAAGGTAAATATCTTCGGGGAAGCTTGGGCGGATAAGCTTTCTATTGGCTTGAACTATAACCAAGAATACAAACAAATACAGAATGCAAACCTAATGCAGATTGTCTTCGGAGGGAAGTACCGAACCTCCTACACTTATAGTTCTTTCCTAGAATATGAAAAGAAGAACCTTTTGCAAGGGCTTAACTTCTCTTTGATAGGGCGTTATGACCTTACCACCACCAAGAATGCCGATGAGGAAGCACGGCAATATAGCTGGGATGGAAGTTATAGGAACAAGCGTACCAAAGGAGAGATGTACTATATGTTGCAGACTTTTGAAGGCAAATCGGCTTATATAGCCTCACATCTGATGTATATTCCTTCTGAAAAACACCTTTTCCAACTCAGTAATGTCTATAATCATTACAGAAGGCAAACGACCGATAACGTGGTTACCCTTGCCACCACGGAAGCTGATTATATGCCACGAACCAATGAAAAGAATATCACAGGGCTTTCCTATAAATACACCCATAGCGAACGTTGGAATCTTTTAGCCTTTGCCAAGTACTATCATACCAAGGTAACGGGTCCCGTACAGATAGGAGGACGTTCCAGTGATCCTATCTATGAGGAACAGTCACGTATAAGTAATCCTTTAGGTTATGGGGTAGCGGGAACTTACCTGATAGCTAAAGACTTACAAACTAAGCTTTCTTATGAGAAGAGCTATCGCTTACCTACAGATAGAGAGCTCTTTGGAGATGGAGACCTAGAGCAAGGAGAAGGTCAGCTTAAGCCTGAACATAGCCAGAATCTTAACCTAAACCTTTCTTACCAGCCTTCTTTTGGAGCGCATTCCTTACTGATAGAGGGAGGATTTGCCTACCGAAATATCAAGGATTATATCATTCGTAATATTAGTAGTAGGGGAACCGCCATTAGCAAGAATCACGGTGAGGTATTGAACCTAGGAGGAGACCTTTCCTTGAGGTATTTCTATAAGGAAACCTTTGCCCTAGGAGGGAATGTTACTTATATGGATATTCGTAACAAAGAACGTAAGACTGCCACAGGGGCTAATTCTATTATCTATAATGATCGCTTGCCTAATACGCCTTATCTTTTTGCTAGTGCAGATGCTTCTTATACACTCCCTACTGTCTTTACCCAGAGTGATGCGCTCTCTCTGGAGTATAACCTGAACTTTACCAAGGAGTTCTACCTCACTTGGCAGAGTGAAGGAGCCAAGCTGTCTGTTCCTAATCAGCTCTCACACGATGTAAGCCTTACTTATAGTGGGAAGAACAAGCGATATACTCTATCCTTGGAGGTAAGAAACTTTACGGATGCTTTGCTCTATGATAACTATAGCCTACAGAAAGCGGGAAGAGCTTTCTACGGCAAGATCAGTTACCGCTTATAAAAGAAGAAACTAAATTTAATTTTTTATGAATATCAGATTCCAATCTACACAGAAGCTGTTTTTTCTAGCAGCTATGGCAGGACTTACTACAATGGTATCTTGCTCTAAGAATGATGATAATAACCAAGGGGGAAATGGAGGAGGAAATGAAGTACCTTCACAAGCCAGAGGAGCTTTCTTTATAGATGCATCAGGAACCAACAAGGAGTTTATCCTTCGGGCTGATAACCTAGAGAGTGGAGAGATTAATCTTTCCTCCAATGTAAGAGAGCTAGAGCAAACAGGCTATTTCTGGTCTTTTGACCGAGGAACCGCTGCAGGCTTGGTGTATCAGCAACAAGAACCTGGTAAAGGCTTGGCTTTCAGGGAAGAAAATGGATCGCTTAAAGAAATCGCTGCTTTCCAGATTGATGACCGATTTACAGCTTATGGCTTCTTCAAGGATTATTTTGTTACCAATGTATCAGGGCAAACTCTTCAGGAAGATGCTTCTCGCCACGATGGTTCTACCTTTATCTTCCGTAGAGTCTCTGACTATGGAATTGCAAAGAAAGAAACCATCAAGACCTTTGATATTACTAAAGACTTAGCCAACAAGAAAGAAATAGCTACCATTACAGGGATTGTGGATATGGGTAATGGAGAGTTTCTCGCTAGTATGGTCTATTCTGAAAGAAATCCTCCTCGCCCAGGAGCAGGTTCTTCTATAGGAACTATTCACAAATATGACTCCATTTGGGTGGCTGCTTTTGATGAAAATTTGACCCTTAAGCGTATTTACAAAAGTGATAAATTAGGATACTCCGCAGGACGTTTCCGCTCACAAACCTTCTCTCAAATGGTAAAAGCAGATAATGGCGATGTATATGTGTTCTCAGGGCACTTTGAGACTCGTTCTACCAAGCCTGCAGGAGCTTTGCGTATTAACAAAAATGCTACAGACTTCGATAGTAACTATTTCTTTAATATTGATGAGCTTTCAGGAGGGTATCCTTTCCGTAATGTGTATCATATTACAGGAACAAAATTCTTACTTGAGTTCTATAATGAGAAAAATAATAATACCAATACCTCAGCTACTCAATATGCTATTGTAGATGCTGGTGCCAAAACCTTTAATTGGGTAACTGGCCTCCCTGCCAAAGAAAATATTACTTCTTTGCCATTCATCAAAGCAGGTGCTTATAATGGAAAAATCTACTTGCCTATAGCAGAGCGAGGAGCAGACGCTGCCATTTACACCATAGACCCTGCTACCAATGTAGCTACCAAAGGATTAGTCATCAAAGGGGCTACTAATATCCGTGCCGTAGGGCGTATCACAGAATAAGCTATTGATCCATATATTCACGGATTCAGTCAAGGAGGCTTTCCCTAAGGAAAGTCTCTTTTTCTATAGTTGGGTAGGTTTTGTTTTCTCAGAAAATATATTTACCTTTGCCTTTGAACAGAAACGAAAATACTATGATTACTAACATCAACCAATTAGACCTTAATGGTACTTATACCTATGCCGATTACCTACTCTGGAAGTTTGAGGAACAGGTAGAGCTCCTTAAGGGGAAGCTCTTTAAGATGAGCCCAGCCCCCAGAGAGCTTCACCAGAGAATTTCTATGCAACTTTCAGGGGAAATGTACGATTATTTTAAAGGAAAAAAATGTCGGTTATATTCAGCTCCCTTTGAAGTGCGTTTGCCTAAAGAAAGTACTTCAGATGAGCAAATATATACAGTTGTACAGCCAGACCTGTGTGTGATATGTGATCCTAGTAAGCTGGATGAGCGGGGATGTAAGGGGGCTCCTGACCTTATAGTAGAAATCCTCTCGCCTAACAATAGCAGGCGAGACCTTAAGGACAAGTTTGAAATCTACCAAGAGGCAGGGGTACCAGAGTACTGGATTGTGCACCCTACAGATAAAACCCTTTCTATTTATATACTGGAGGGGGGTATTTATAGAGGACTAGCCCCTATTGTGGAAGGGGATTGGGTCACCTCTGGGCAGTTTCCGGGGTTGGAGGTAGATACCACTCAAATTTTTAGAGAATAATGCGTATAATCTCATATTATTTTGTATCTTTGCGGGAGTATTTGATAATAAACTAATAGTTACAATAATGAAGAATTATGATGTCATTGTTATAGGGGCAGGCCCAGGGGGGTATGTGGCGGCAATCCGTTGCGCTCAGTTAGGTAAGAAAACTGCTATAGTAGAGAAGTACAATACTTTAGGAGGTACTTGCCTGAATGTAGGTTGTATCCCTTCCAAGGCACTGCTGGATTCCACACATCTGCTAGAGGATGCTCGTAAGCACGCCTCAGTACACGGATTGGAAATTACAGGAAATATAGTGGTAGATTTCACTAAGATGGTTGAGAGAAAGCAATCGGTGGTGGATCAGAATACCCAAGGGATTAATTTCCTGATGAAGAAGAATAACATAGATGTTTATCACGGAAAAGCTTCTTTTGTATCTCCTACAGAACTACAGGTTAATGGAGCTACAGGACAAGAGGCTCTTTCGGCAACTCATTATATCATAGCTACAGGGTCTAAGCCTGCTACACTTCCTTTTATCACCCTTGATAAGGAGCGTGTTATTAGTTCTACTGAAGCTCTCAGCCTTAAGGAAGTGCCTAAGCACCTTATCGTTATAGGAGGGGGTGTTATAGGTTTGGAATTAGGGCAAGTGTACCTACGCTTAGGAGCAGAGGTTTCTGTAGTGGAATATGCCGATAGTATCCTTCCTACAATGGATGTTGCTATAGGAAAAGAACTAACCAAAGTACTTAAGAAACAAGGATTCAACTTCTATACCGATAGTAAGGTGAAGGAAGTAACTCGCCAAGGTGACCGTGTCATTGTTAAGGCAGATGGAGCCAAAGGAGAGATTGTCCTAGAAGGGGACTATTGCTTGGTAGCTACAGGTCGTCGTCCTTATACAGAAGGCTTAGGGCTTGATAAGGCAGGAGTAGCGGTTAATAATCGAGGACAGATAGAGGTGAATGAACACCTACAGACCAATGTGCCTCATATCTATGCCATAGGAGATGTGATACGAGGGGCAATGCTAGCCCATAAGGCAGAAGAAGAGGGTGTGTATGTAGCTGAATACCTCAATGGAGAGAAACCACATATCAACTATAATCTTATTCCTGGGGCGGTATATACTTCTCCTGAGGTAGCCGCAGTAGGGAAAACGGAACAGCAGTTACAAGCAGAAGGACGTGCTTATAAAGTAGGACAGTTCCCAATGCGAGCTCTAGGGCGTGCGCGTGCGAGTACCGAAATAGATGGATTTGTGAAAGTTCTTGCCGATGCTACTACCGATGAGATTCTTGGGGTACATATCCTTGGAGCTCGTGCTTCAGACCTCATAGCTCAGTCCGTTGTAGCGATGGAATACCGTGCTAGCGCAGAGGATATCGCGCGTATCTGTCACGCACATCCTACTTATAGTGAAGCGATTAAGGAGGCTTGCCTAGATGCTACCGATAAGCGTCCTATCCATATGTAGAATGTTTGTATTATGTTTAATATTAATCTGTAGAGACTGTCCGCAAGGGCGGTCTTTACTTTTTGCAAAGGTACGGCATTTGGCTAGGAAAAGCAAGGAAGAAGGGTGTTAAAGATACGATATTTTCTTGTTACAGAGTTTTAAAAAATATCTATTAAGGCGACCCATAGAGGCAAAATACTAGTACGGACTATGAGCTTATTCGTTTTCTTTTTAGGGCTTTTGGAGGCGATATATAAGGCGTTTCATTCGTTGAAAAAAGGTGAAATTCTTTAACAAGAAATGTATGATAATTCAATTTAATTTCGTAAATTTGCGAGCCTTTTTTTAAAGCATATATAAGAGATATGAATACATTAAGAACGAAAATGCTCCTTATGCTACTGCTCCTCTGTGGGGCGTGGCAGACCTCTTTCGCTCAGGAGAAACTTAAGGTTTCCGGGACAGTGAAAGATGCCAAATCCATTCCTCTGCCAGGGGTAATGGTACGTGTAAAGGATACCCCTCAAAGCACACAGACCGATGCACAGGGAACCTATTCTATTGAACTCACTAAGGGACAGACCCTCGTGTTCTCCCTCAGTGGAATGCAATCACAGGAGGTAACTCCTACCGCTTCTACTTTGCTTGAGATTACCCTCCAAGAGGGAAAAGCTACAGCAGGGAAAACCGCTAAGGGTACTCCTATGAATACCAATACTCGTGGGCAGACCTCTATTTCAGGAGAGACGAAGCCCTTATGGGTGCTCAATGGGGTGATTCTCCAAGATGAGATAGACCTCAAGCCAGAAGACCTCGTTTCCGACGATGCCAAAATGCTTATCGCCGCTGCTATTCCAGGGCTTACTGCTGAAAGTATTGAGAGCTTTAACGTTCTTAAGGACGCTTCTGCCACAGCTGTCTATGGACCTCGTGCCATTGCAGGGGTAGTGGTTATTACCACCAAAAAGGGAACCGCAGGAAGTAGCTCCATTACTTACACCAACGAATCAACCTTCCGCCTTATCCCTACCTATGGAGAATATAATATTATGAATTCTCAAGACCAAATGTCGGTAATCCAAGAGCTGATGCAAGGTGGTCACTATGAATTCCAGACGGTAGTTACCCAGAAGAACAAAGGTGTTGTAGGGAAGATGTACGAGCTCTTCTATGAGCTAGATAACCAAGGTAACTCAAGGGTACTTAATACCGAAGCAGGACGTAGAGCTTACCTACAAGCGGCAGAGAGAAGGAATACTAACTGGTTCAAGGAACTTTTCCAAACCAGTATCCTACAGAACCATACCCTTTCTTTCTCCTCAGGAAGTGAAAAATCCACTTATTATGCTTCCCTTAGTGTGCTTTCCGACCCAGGATGGCAGAAAGGAAATACCCTTAATCAGTATTCAGGGAACCTCAATGCGAACTATAACCTTTCTTCTAAATTCCGTCTGAATGTCATCACAGACCTTTCTTACCGAGACCAAACAGCTCCTATTCAAGATGGCTATAACTACGCTCTTACCCGCTCCCGTGTGCTAGATGCTAAGGAGTATTATACGATGAATTATGCACCTTATAACGTCTTCAATGAGCTTAATAATGCCTATATAGATACCGATATAGCTACCTTACGCCTACAGGCACAGCTCTCTTGGAAGATTACTCCTAAGATAGAAGCCACTGTAATGGGAGCTATCCGCTACCAGAATAACACCCAGAATACAGAATACAAAGAGAATTCTAACTGGGTACTTTCCTACCGCGCAATGCCTAATACCACCGTTCGAGATAATAATACCAATCTCTACAAGGATCCTAATGACCCCTTTGCACTTCCTGTAGTAGTACTCCCTAAGGGCGGTATTCGTGAGAAGAGAGATCGTACTTCCAGTGCTAATAACTTCCGTGCTACCCTCCGCTATAATGACTCCTTTGTCAATGGGCTCCATAAAGTATCCCTATTCGGAGGTTTTGAGATGGATAATGCCAAGAATACCAATGACCTCAATAGGAACTATGGAGTACTATATAACTCCGGAAACTATACTTCTTTCTCCTACCTGCTCTTTAAGAAGCTTCAGGAAGAGTTCAGGAATTACTACACTATTACCGACACAGAGAACAATAACCAAGCATTTTTTGCCAATGCTTCTTATACTCTTAAGGGGCGCTATACCGCCAATGGAACCCTTCGTTATGATGCTTCTAACAAGTTTGGACCTTCTCGCTATATCCGCTGGATGCCTACTTGGAATACAGGGGTGAAGTGGGATGTTACTCAGGAGTCTTTCTTTGGTGCGCTAAAACCGCTTTCCCACTTGAGCTTTAAGGCTTCGTTTGGGGTAACCGCTGTAGCGCCTTCAGTGAGCAACTCCTTAGCACAGATGTACATCAATAACCCTTGGCGTAACTCCAACCAACGTGAATTAGGGCTTGAAATCCAGAATATTGCCAATCACGACCTTACTTACGAGAAGAACCAAGAGCTGAACGTAGGGACTGAGCTAGGACTCTTCAAGGATCGTGTGAATCTTTCTGTAGAATGGTTCAACCGTAAGAGTTATGACCTTATTGGGGACATCGTTACTCAAGGGACTGGAGGATTCACCACCAAGAAAGGAAATATGGCAGAGATGCGTATCCGTGGGCTAGAGGTAGGCTTAGAGACTACCAATATTAAGACCGCTGATTTCTCTTGGAAGACTTCCTTCATCTACTCCAGAGCGAAGAATGAGATTACCAAGCTCCTTACTACCCCTACCATTCGTGATATGATTGGTTATTCTACCAGCGCTACCTCACAAGGGGGCTTCTCTAGGGCAGGTTATCCGCTCAAATCGCTCTTCTCAGTACCTTTCGATGGGCTTAATGACCGAGGATTGCCTACTTTCTTGAATGAAAATAATGCTTCTACTATGAGTGGTATCCGTTTTGATAGTCGTGATGTGGATTTCCTAAAATATTCAGGAACTCTCATTCCTACCGATAGAGGAAGCCTTAGCAACACCCTCAATTATAAGGGAATTTCTTTAGGGGTAGTATTCACTTATTCTTATGGGAATGTGGTGCGCCTGAGAAAGCTCAGCAATATCTATAGTGATTATGCCAATATCCCTCGAGAGCTGAATAACCGTTGGCAATATATAGGAGATGAACACAAGACCAATATCCCTGTGCTATATACTACCTATATGCAGAATAGCTATGGTTATTCCGAGATTACACAGGCTTATAACACCTATGACTATTCCGATATTCGTATCGCCAAAGGAGATAATATCCGCTTGAAAGAGATTTCGGTAGGCTATACCTTTGATAAGGATTTCTTACGTGAGAGCCGTATCCGTCAGCTCAGTGTGAAGTTACAAGCCACCAACTTAGCACTTCTCTATGCCGATAAAAGGCTCAATGGTGATGACCCAGACTATTTAGCCAATGGCTATACGCCTATCTCGCCTAAGCGATTGATATTTACTTTACGTGTCGGACTTTAACAAAGAAAACAATGAGAAAAATATATTATACCTTAGCCATCACCACCTTGGCTTTTACCTCCTGTAATGACTTGCTGGATAGGATGCCTGATAATAGGCTGGTGATTGACTCTCCTGAAAAAGTACAGCAAGCCTTGACCAATGCCTATCCACAGATAGGAACCACCCTTATCAGTGAATTTTCCTCAGATAATATAGATGATATAGGAGCGGATAATATCTATTCTAACTTCCTTACTAGGGAAACGGCTTATTGGCAACCAATCTTAGAGTATAACAACGTAGAAGGGCTTCAGAATATCTGGGACTACCACTATAAAGCCATCGGGCAAGCCAATGCAGCTCTGGAGGGAATTACCACCACCCTAAAGAATGATCCATCACTGAATCCTGCCAAAGGAGAGGCTTTGGTAGCACGTGCCTATGCTCATTTCTGCTTAGTGAATCTCTTCTGCCAAGCGTATAACCCTAATACAAGTAGTTCGGACTTAGGAATTCCTTATATCACGCGTCCTGAAGAGGAAATGAACCCACAACGCCAGCGAGGTACTGTAGCACAGGTATATGAGCAGATTGCAGCCGACTTACAGGAGGGACTTCCCCTAATAGATGACAGCTACTATCAGATGCCTAAGTACCACTTTAACAAAAAAGCGGCTTATGCTTTTGCTGCTCGCTTCTATCTCTATTACCAACAATGGCAAAAGGCTTTGGAGGCTGCCAATGTGGTACTTACCACCAATGACGCTACCACTAAGACCCTTGTTCGTGAGTGGCTGGACTTCAGGGATGCTCAGAAGACAGGAACTCGTTCTATACCAGCTTATGCGCAAGCCTATGCTCGTGAGAGTGAGGTGGCGAACCTAATGCTACAGCCCGTGTATTCAGAACTCTCTACGGTGTATTTTGTAGAGACAAACCAACGCTTTTCTCACGCCTATAGAGTAGCTGAACAGGAAACCTTATCAGCCCCTAACCTATGGGATGCCAATGGAGAATCCAAGAATAATGGCTATGAGTTCTACTGGTTTATGCCTTTTACCTCCCGTGCAGACCTTAGAGACGTGGTATTACAGTCCAAGTTTCCTACTTTCAAAGATGGTTCTTATACACGTACTATTCTAGTGCCTTTCACTACCGATGAGACCCTCTTGGTACGTGCTGAAGCAAAGATTATGCTTGGGCAGTTGGACAGTGCTGTAACAGACCTCAATATGTGGACTTCTAAGTATATGCGAGGAACAGTAAATTATAATCCTAATGGAAATACTTTTACCAAGGCACAGATTACTACTTTCTATAACAATCTTGCTTATAGCCAGAGTACCCCTAGTGGAGCTACTCAGAAGAAAAGGCTGAATCCTTCTTTCACCCTCTCTAGCGAGCAGGAACCTTTGATTCATTATGTGCTTCAGTGCCGCCGTATTCTTACTATGCACGAGGGACTTCGCTGGCAGGATATCAAGCGTTATGGTATAGAGGTAGCCCGCTACCAGCATACCAAAGAAGAACGAAATATATCCACCATACAGGGGATATTAGCCCCTACCGATGTAAGGAGAGCTATACAGCTCCCTGGAACTGCTATAGGAGCAGGAATACAGCCTAACCCAAGATAAACTAATACCCAAACAGATGAAGAAAATAACCTACCTATTCTTAGCAGTCGCCCTATGGAGCTGTTCTGCAGATAATGACCTTGCCTCCGATAGTGTAATCCTAGGCGGAGATACCACCGAATCACAAGAACAAAAGGCACTGAACCCACCCAATCCTTTGGATACTTATATAGAGAACCATTTTACCAATCCCTATAATATCCGGATGCTTTATCGCTTCTTAGAACGTGAGACTACCCGTAGCTGGGTACTGACTCCTACTAAGTACGAGAAGGCGGTACAGTTTGCCACAATGTTCAACTACCTATTTATGGAACCTTATGTGGAGGCTACCTCAAGCCAATTTATGAAAGAACACTCTTTCAATACGCTGATTCTCATAGGTGAAAATGCGTATCACGCCACTCGTATCCCAATGAGAGGGTTGGCAACCAATGGGGTGAAAATTCACTTGATGAATATCAATAACATACGCCCTAATAATATCTATTATCTCAACGATAACGCCTTGCATACGCTCTATCACGAGACAGCCCACACTTGGCACCAGTCTATCGACTATCCTAGTGATTACAAGCGAATTTCAGGGACTGATTACAAGAGTAATAGCTGGTCAAATGCTTGGTCAGGCACCGATTACCTCAAGGCCGGTTTCATTAGTGCCTACGGAAGTAGTAACTCCGATGAGGACTTTGTAGAGATGATTTCCCGTTATATTATCTACTTCAATGCCACTGAGGACTGTGATTGTGCTACCACAGACACCTCCTTGGATACTGATGGAGATGGTTTCGATGATAGCCTCTATACGGCTTGGAAGCGTAGCTTTACCAACTATAACAATGGGGCATCGGTAACCTCCTATGAGTCGGCTCGTGTATGGGAAGAGCAATTAGCCCTTGCCAACACTAAGATTCGTTCTACTGAGACCTATACAGGGAAGGAAAAGCTACAGCAGAAAATGGCTGTTATCCGCCAATACCTCACCACCAATTGGAATATCGACTTGGACTTGCTTCGTAAGAAAATACGCCAGCGTTACCCTTATGTGGCAGGACGTACCCTTAGTGGGCAAGCTGTTCCCCAGAAAGATTTTTCTGACTTAACTAATAACTAAAAAGAAATGAAAAAATATATTACTTTATTTTTAGCTTTTTCACTCCTTACGGCTTGTAGTTATAAGGAGGAAAATACATTCGAACAGAAAGCCAGTACCCGTACTACTTCCGTGATAGAAACCTATAAGAATATTCTGGAGGGGCACGATGGGTATTGGGTGCTTTCCTATTACCCAGGGGTAACTCGTAGTTTTGGGGGATTTCCTGTTGCCCCTCGTAGCCTTGGGGGATATACCTTTGTAGTGAAGCTTAAGGATGGTAAGGTAACAGCTTCTTCTGAGATAAGCAACACGAATGCTGAAGAGGAATCCTACTATACTTATTCTGTCACAGAGGGTCCTACTTTGAGCTTTGATACCTATAATCGCATATTAGACCATTTTCGCTTTGTTTCTGCCGTTTTTACCAATGCAAGGGGAGGAGATATTGAATTTATTTTTCTCAAGGAGGAGAATGGAGTCATTACCCTTAGAGGACGTACTTCTAATAACCTGATGACCCTTACTAAGCTTACTACTGATAGAGAAACTTTCCTTAATAAGCTTCGTGAGAACACTCAAGCGCTTAAGGGGCAAGGGCTTTCTCCTATCACTATAGGAGGGCTTCAGGTGAAGCTTACTCACTTCCCTAGTTATCGTCAGATAGTCTTCAGTTACGAGGGAAATACAGTACAACGTGCTTTTACTATTACCGAAAAAGGGGTTAAGTTCTATGAACCTGTTGAAATTAATGGGGTAAAGATGGAGGAACTCTATTTCAATGAAGATAAGTCTGCTTTGGTAACTCCTGATGGAGCTATTTCCACAGCCTTAGTGCCTTGTCCTATTACATTTACCACAAATGATCGCTGGATTTCAGTAGCTGAATATTATGCTTCACAAAGTTATATAGATATTCATAGTAACTTGGATTCTCAGGTACGCAATGGTAAATGGAGAAACTACTCCCTCAATGCTTATTTTTCTTTCAGACGATTGGCTACAGGGAATGATGGAGGAACTTCTACAGGGATCACACTGAGCTTAAGAAATGTCAATCCTAATAATGGTCGTTATACAGACTATTCTGTGGATTACGAAGCAGATTTTGTAGGAGTAGCGGGGCACCCCGACCAGATGGAAATCTTCCTGAAAGATCCTAACTATGCTAATGGTTGGTGGCAATATTTCCCTTATCTGAATCCTATCTTGGAAGAGGTAACCAATAATAGTCCTTACCGAATAGATGCAACTACCTATAATCAATATTACTATTTGTATAGTATCAAGA
>CAJPPS010000005.1 GCA_905372595.1 uncultured Capnocytophaga sp.
TCCCACAACTGCTAAGAGTAACAAAAAAAATACTTTTTTCATTTTTTAAAAATTTTATGAATTTCAGGGCGCAAAAGTAGGAAATAATTATGAAAAAACAATGATTGGAATAGGTATTTTTTCCTCCTCAAATCTTCTCCTGCTTTTAGGCTTTTAGCTCTTAAGAAAAACACTTATTTTTCATTGAATGATGAAAGGATTCGTATGGCTTTCTCTATGGAATGTATCTGCTCAAAAGAGAGGATAAGGCGTAAGCCATTACGGGTTTCTTTCTCTGAGAGTTTGCATTTATCATTATTACGCTGAACAAAAGTAAGTACTCGCTGGAAGGCATTGCTTTGGTAGAACTTACTCTGTTGGTCAGCGATAAAGTAACCTATCATCTTGCCCTGCTTCATTATCAGTCGTTCCATACCCATCTGTGAGGCAATCCACTTGATGCGCACCGAATCTAGTAAGTCCTTTGCTTGAGTAGGGAGTGCACCGAAACGGTCTATTAGTTGTAGTTCATAGGAGGCAAGTTCATCCTCATCCTTGAGACTACTGAGCTGGTTATAGAGCTTCAAGCGTTCGGAGATACTATTGATATAGTTATCAGGGAAAAGGAGTTCAAAGTCGCTATCAATCTGTGTATCAGTAATAAAAGAGGCTTCTGGTTCTGTTTCGGCATAGAGGTCGGCAAATTCGTTTTCCTTGAGTTCTAGCACTGCTTCTTGGAGAATTTTCTGGTAAGCATCGAAACCAATGTCATTAATAAAGCCACTCTGCTCACCTCCTAGAAGGTCTCCTGCACCACGTATTTCAAGGTCTTTCATTGCAATCTGGATACCACTTCCTAGATCGGAGAATTGAGCGATGGCTTGGATACGTTTTCGAGAATCTTCAGGAAGTTCTGAAAGGGGAGGTGTGATGAAGTAACAGAAAGCTTTCTTATTACTACGCCCTACCCGTCCTCGCATCTGGTGGAGGTCAGAGAGGCCAAAGCGTTGTGCTTGATGAATGAAAATGGTATTGGCATTGGGAACATCTAATCCGCTCTCTATAATAGTGGTAGCTACAAGGATATCATAATCTCCGTTGATAAAGGCGAGCATCACTTCTTCCAGAGCTTTTCCTTCCATCTGCCCGTGCCCGATGCCTATACGTGCATCAGGTACCAATCGCTGGAGCATTCCTGCAACTTCCTTGATATTTTCTACACGGTTATGGATGAAAAATACCTGTCCGCCCCGCTGGAGCTCGTAGGATATAGCATCACGGATTACTTCTTCACTGAATGGAATTACTTGACTATCAATAGGATATCGGTTAGGTGGAGGGGTGGTAATTACCGAGAGGTCTCGAGCAGCCATCAGGCTGAATTGGAGCGTTCTCGGGATTGGGGTTGCCGTAAGAGTGAGTACATCTATATGAGCTCGTAGGGTTTTGAGTTTATCCTTGACTGCTACCCCAAACTTTTGCTCTTCATCTATGATGAGTAAGCCTAAGTCCTTGTATTTGACTTTCTCGCTTACAATCTGGTGAGTTCCTATAAGGATATCTATTTTTCCTTCAGAGAGGTCGGAAAGAATCTGATTTTTTTCCTTGGTCGTGCGGAATCGGTTTAGGTATTCTATTCGTACAGGAAGCCCCTTAAGACGCTCAGAGAAGGTCTGGTAATGCTGAAAGGCTAAGATGGTAGTAGGAACCAATACAACTACTTGCTTGCTATTATCCACCGCCTTGAAAGCAGCACGGATAGCAACTTCTGTTTTCCCAAAGCCTACATCTCCACATACAAGCCTATCCATAGGGCGTGGACTTTCCATATCCAGCTTTACTTCTTGTGAGGCTTTACTTTGGTCAGGAGTGTCTTCATAGATAAAAGAGGCTTCAAGTTCTTTCTGTAGATAAGAATCTTGTGCAAAGGCGAATCCTGTAGCTTCTTTACGAGCAGCATAGAGTTTGATGAGGTTGAAAGCAATTTGCTTTACTCGGGCTTTGGTTTTCTGCTTGAGGGCTTTCCAAGCTTGGCTTCCTAGCTTATAGAGCTTAGGGATAGTGCCTTCTTTGCCATTATATTTGCTAATTTTGTGTAAGGAATGGATACTCACATAGAGTACATCTCTATCCCCATAGAGGAGCTTGATAGCTTCTTGTTGCTTGCCTTCTACCTCTATTTTCTGGAGTCCAGCAAACTTCCCTATACCGTGGTCTATATGGGTTACATAGTCCCCTACTGTAAGCTGGTGGAGTTCCTGTAGGGTGATAGCTTGCTTCTTGCTATAGCCATTACGAATGGAAAATTTGTGATAACGTTCCAGAATCTGGTGATCAGTATAACAGTTGATTTTGTTCCCAAGGTCAGTGAATCCCATAGCTATAGGGAAGGGGAGGAGCTCACAAGGAACTTCTCCTTGTTGTAATTCGGAAAAAATATCTAAAAAACGCTGGGTTTGTTGTTCAGTAGCACAACAGATATAATTGGTATATCCCTCGGAATACTTCTCCTGTAGGTGCTTGGCAAGGAGCTCAAAGCGTTTGTTGAATGAAGGTTGTGGGCGCATTGAGAACGAAACAGCTTCGCCACTTTCTCCTAAAGGGTCTACAGGATTGATTTTGATAAAATAACGACTTTCAAAGGCGCGGGTTGCTTCCTCTTCACTACAGAAAAGAGCTGAAGGACTCAGGTGTGCTACCCCATCAGAGAGGGAAGCAAAGGTTTCTTCTGCCTTTTGGAACATTTTTGCCCATTTAGGAGCAAAAAATTCATAATCTTGGGTAAAAATAAGTGTATTGGCAGGGAGTACATCTAGGAAAATAGAACGTTTTTCACCAGCTAATTTATTCTCAATGTTAGGAATAATAGTTACCGAAGGTACTCGCTGGATAGAAAGTTGGCTTTCTACGTCGAAAGTACGGATACTCTCCACCTTGTCCCCAAAAAATTCTATACGATAAGGAGTGTCATTCGAGAATGAAAAAATATCCACAATCCCCCCACGGACAGAAAATTCACCAGGTTCACTAACAAAATCTGTACGTATGAAATTATACTCAAAGAGGTTTTCATTCAAGAAATCTAAAGAAAGAGCTTCTCCCGCTTTTAGCAGAAGAGTGTTCTTCTGGAGCTGTTCCTGAGTGATCACCTTCTCAAAGAGGGCTTCACTATAGGAAACGACTACTTTTCCCCTTCCCTGTAATTGGCTAAGGACTTCTGCACGTAGAAGTACATTGGCATTATCAGTCTCTTCACTCTGGTAAGGACGGCGGTAACTACTAGGAAAAAAAAGTACCTGTTCCTGCCCTAGCAAAAGTTCTAGGTCATTGAGTAGGTAAGCGGCTTGTTCCTTATCATCACATACATAGAGAAGAGGTAAGGGAGTTCTCTGGAAAATAGACGCTAAGATCATAGCTGTAGCTGAGCCCACCAGTCCTTCTATATAGAAAGGGGTTTTCTCAGCTAGGTATTGTTCTATATGGGTGAGGGTTTCTTTCCTCAGTAGGTTTTCAAGGAGAAGTTCTTTATTCATTTTTGGGCTAAAGTTATCAGGATTTGTTTGTTTTTTAGCAGTGCAAAAGTACAATAATTTCAGAAAAAATACGTATCTTTGCGGAAAGAAAATACAATGAAGCTCATAACCTTAGGTTGTCATAGTGCCTGCCCACGTGATAGGGCACGTACCACCTCTCAGCTATTGGAATTCAGAGGTCATCTGTTCCTGATAGACTGTGGAGAAGGTACCCAGATGGCTTTACGCTTATCTAGTGCCAAGTTTGCCCGTATTAAGCACGTTTTCATCTCTCACCTACACGGAGACCACTTTTATGGACTTCCAGGGCTGATTTCTACTTTTCAGCTACAAGGGCGTGAGGCAGAGTTGCATATCTATGCACCTCAAGGGGCTAAGCAGGCAATTGAGCTGATGCTTGAGGTCAGTGGAGGTTATAAGAGCTTTCCTGTTATCTTCCACGAACTTACTTCTAAGAAAAGTGAACTTATCTTTGAAGATGAGCGTCTTACAGTACGTACACTACCTTTAGACCATCGTATCTATGCCAATGGTTTTCTTTTTCAGGAGAAACCTCGTGAGCGTAGGTTGAATGTAGAGGCAGTACACACCTTAGGAATTGAGCGGTGTTATTTTCAGAATATTAAGGACGGAAAAGATGTAATCCTTGAGAATGGAGAACGTATTGCAAACGAACGCTTGAGTTTTCCTCCCCCTCCTTCACAGAGTTATGCTTTTTGTAGTGATACAGCTTACCTACCTTCCTTAATACCTCTGATTCAGGGTGTACAAGTGCTCTACCACGAAGCTACTTTTCTAGAAGACAATCTAGCTCTAGCTGAACGTACCAAACATTCTACAGCCTTACAAGCCGCACAGATAGCTAAGGAAGCAGGGGCTAAAACTCTTATTCTAGGGCATTATTCTTCACGTTATAGGGAAAAAAGTCTCTTCCAAGAAGAAGCGCAAAGGGTATTTGCTCATACGCTCCTGAGTGAAGATGGAAAAGAATTTGTTTTTGCAGATGAGGATTAAAGTTGTATCTTTGCCCCTCAAAATGCAAACATATGTTATATCAACTTCTTAAAACAACACATTCCCTAACTGCCTATTTGGTGTTGGGATTTTTACTCTTTTCAGTAGTTAATGCATTCTTAGGACTCTTGCAAAAGCGTGCATACACCAAGAAAGATTTGCGTATTCATCTTTTTGCCCTTATCTTTACACATCTACAGGTGACTTTAGGACTTATTCTTTATGTAGTAACTCCTCTCCTGCAGAGCTGGGGAGCCTTGGGAGCTAAGGTAATGAAAGATGCTTACCTAAGAAAAATGCTTGTAGAACATCCTTTTGGGCTTGTCGCAGCTATTCTTATTACCATAGGATGGTCATTACATAAAAAACAAAAGACTGACCAAGGTGCTTTCAAGAAAATTCTTATCTTCTATGCCATAGGATTGCTTCTTATTCTAGGGGTGCTTCCTTGGAAAACGTGGTTAGCGTTCTAGCAATGGAAGAAACGGTAAAGACCTATACTGTAGCTGAAGCAAAAGCACGAATGGAACGCTATTGTAACTATCAAGAGCGTTGCCATAAAGAAGTACTCCAGAAGCTCAGGCAGATGCGAATGATTCCCGAGGCAATAGAACTAATTATAGCAACTCTTATTCAAGAGAATTACCTTAATGAAGAACGCTTTGCTAGAAGTTTTGCTAGGGGAAAGTTTCTGTATAAAAAATGGGGAAAGGTACGTATCATTCGGGAGTTGAAATTTCGTGAAATATCTCCTTATAATATAGAATGTGCAATGCAGGAGATAGAAGACGAATATGAGGAAGCCTTTGATATGCTTGCCCAAAAGAAAGCTGATACCATCACTGAGAAGAATATCCAAAAAGCTAGGCGCAAGCTTGCTGATTATCTACTCTATAAAGGATGGGAATCTCAGAAGGTTTATCGCAAAGCTGTAGAACTATTCCCCTATGACTAATCTCCAGCTCTTCAATGTGCATACACATAAGGCTTTGTCAGCTAATGAGGTACAGAACTGCTTTCCTTCATCTTCCTATGAAGGAGGGCGTTTTTCGGTAGGAATACATCCTTGTTATATAGAAAACCCTCAAGAGCAGTGGCAACAGCTCTTACAGAGAACTTCACTTGAAAAATGTGTAGCTATAGGTGAATGTGGTTTGGATAAGAGAGCTTCTACTTCTATCACAGAGCAAATCTCTCTATTTGAGAAACATATAAGGCTTTCGGAAGAACTCTGTAAGCCCTTGCTTATCCATTGTGTAAGGAGCTATGCTGAAATTATTCATCTGTACAAGAAGCTAAAGCCTAAGCAATTGTGGGTATTACACGGTTTTCATAAAAACGAATCAACAGCTCTTTCTCTACTAAATGTAGGAATAAAACTCTCCTTTGGGGAAGCTCTTCTATATGATCAGCGTCTTCAACTATTGGCTGAACAATTAAATGTCTCAGATTTCTTTTTGGAGACAGATGAATCTTCCCTATCTATCGAGAAGCTCTATCAGCTAGTGGCTCTCTGGAAAAAAAGCACCCCAGAGAAGCTCTCTGAGGTGTTTCAAACAAATTTTTTCAAACAAAGATAATTATTCCACTGTAACTGATTTAGCTAAGTTACGAGGTTGATCTACATTGCATCCTCTCATAATTGCAATATGGTAGGAGAGAAGTTGTAGAGGGATAACACTTAGGATAGGAGAGAAGAGCTCATCTACCTCTGGAATTTCTAAGCTATGGTCGGCTATATCTGTCATTTGCTTATCCCCTTGAGTTACAATAGCAATAATTTTCCCTTTTCTAGCTTTGATTTCTTGAGCATTGGAGACTACTTTTTCATAATGACCTTTAGAAGGTGCAAGAAAGACGACAGGCATATTCTCATCAATTAGAGCAATAGGTCCGTGTTTCATCTCAGCAGCAGGATAGCCCTCAGCGTGAATATAGGATATTTCCTTAAGCTTTAAGGCACCTTCTAGGGCAACAGGGAAGTTTAGTCCTCTTCCTAGGTAGATACAGTTATTCACATCCTTATATTCTTGAGCAATTTCTATAACTTTATCCTTGGTCATTTCAAGGGTTTGTGCTACCAATTCTGGAATATGAGAGAGCTGTTGACAGAGTTTTTTATAGCTATGATGGTCAAGAGTTCCTTTTCTATATCCTAAGTGAAGTGCTAGCAGAGTAAGGACAGTAAGCTGAGTAGTGAAAGCCTTGGTAGAGGCAACCCCTATCTCAGGACCAGCGTGGGTATAAGTACCAGAGTCGGTAAGGCGAGCAATAGAAGAGCCTACTACATTACAAATTCCATAGATGAAAGCACCTTTTTCCTTGGCAAGCTTCAGTGCAGCTAGGGTATCCGCTGTCTCTCCAGACTGGGAGATGGCGATAACAATATCTCCAGGATGGATAACGGGGTTTCGGTAGCGAAACTCGGAGGCATATTCCACCTCTACAGGAATACGGGCAAGTTCTTCTAATAGGTATTCTCCCACTTGTCCTGCGTGCCAAGAGGTACCACAAGCCACGATGATGATACGTTCTGCCGATAGAAACTGCTTGAGGTTATTCTCTATTCCTGAGAGTTTTGTGGAGAAGTCTTCTAGGAGCCTTCCTCGCATTGTATCCTGAATGGACTGAGGTTGTTCAAAGATTTCCTTGATCATAAAGTGCTCATATCCTCCTTTTTCAATAGCATCTAAGCTGAGCTTTAGTTCTTGTACAGAAGGAGTTACCTCCTCGTTATTATGGATTTTTCGCACATCGATAGGCTGATTCAGTTTGATGACTGCCATTTCTCCATCTTCTAAGTAGAGGGCATTCTGGGTGTATTCTATGAAAGGAGAAGCATCAGAGGCAATAAAGAACTCTCCTTCTCCTATACCTACTACCAAGGGACTTCCCAAGCGGGCTACTACCATCTTAGTAGGGTTTGCTTCTTCCATTACAGCAATGGCATAGGCACCAATAACTTCATTAAGGGCATATCGTACAGCCGTCTCAAGAGGTACTTGCTCTTTGTCTTTGAGAAATTCTATAAAATTCACTAATACTTCAGTATCTGTATCCGAATGAAAAGTAAATCCTTCTTGTTGTAATCTACGCTTGATACTGAGGTAGTTCTCAATAATTCCGTTATGAACAATTGCAATTTTTCCAGAATTAGACAAATGGGGGTGTGAATTCACATTGTTAGGCACTCCGTGGGTAGCCCATCGAGTATGTCCCATTCCATAGCAACTTTCTATACTCTGAGAGGCTTCCTCAGAAGCTTTTTCTTCTAGGTCTGAGACTTTACCTTTGGTTTTAGTATGAACAAATTTGCCTGCATTCACAATGAATCCTGCACTGTCATACCCTCTGTATTCCAATCGCTTAAGTCCATTAATAATAATGGGATAAGCATTCTTATTTCCTATATATCCGACAATTCCACACATAATAAATACGGTTTTAAATCAAGTGCAAAGATACAATTTTTTCGATATAAAAAAGAAAATATGTACCTTTGCACCCAATTCAAGCAAAAATAGAAGGTTTTATTAAGAATGTAGCTTGGTTAAAGAAAAGAAAATGAGAAAATTACTAAATAACTTTTGGATATTTGTAGCTCGATTGGTATTGCGCAATAGGTATCTATTTATAGGACTTTTTGTAGGAATTACCATATTTTTAGCCTTTCAGTGGAAATCTATTCGGATGACCTACTCAGAGGCGAATATGCTCCCTGAAGACCATCCTATAAGCAAGAAGTACGAACAGTTCCTGAAGCTCTTTGGGGAGGAAGGAAATTTGGTAGTAATTGGAGTAGAGAGTCAAGGGGTACGTACACCTGAACAGTTCAATAGCTGGAATGCCCTTGCCAAGGATTTACAACAATATCCACAGGTGGAGGGAGTGCTTTCCTTCAATACAATTAAGGAATTGGTGAAGGATACACTTAAGGAGCGATTTATTACCCGTGACTTTTTTCCTAAGGAGGTCACCTCCCAGCAGGAGCTAGATACACTCACTCATAAGCTTTTTGAGCAGACTCCTGTGTATGAAGGACTTCTCTATAATAAGGCTCATACGACCCTACGTATGGCGGTTTCTCTGCGTAAAGATATCATAAATACAGCTATCCGTAAAGACTTTATTCTTCACGACCTTAAGCCTTTGATAGAAAAATATGAATCTCAGATGCAGACGCCTTTGTATGTCTCAGGAATGCCTTATATACGTACCCTTAGTACCGAAGTAATTACCGGAGAGATAGGCTTATTTATCGTAGGAGCTTTGTTGGCTACTTGCTTGGTATTGCTTTTCTTTTTCAGGTCATTCCGAGCGATGTTTATTTCTATGTGTAGTGTGCTGATAGGGGTGATGTGGGCTTTTGGCTTTTTAGGACTCTTTCATTATGAAATTACAATTCTCACGGCGGTAATTCCTCCTCTGGTGATTGTAATAGGGATTCCTAATTGTATATTCTTGATTAATAGATATCAACAGGAAATTCACAAGCATAGATATAAAGCAATGGCTCTACAGCGGGTCATTACTAAAGTGGGAAATGTAACCTTGCTCACCAACCTTACTACTGCGGCTGGTTTTGCTACTTTTATTATTACCGAGAGTAAGATTCTTAAGGAGTTTGGTATTGTTTCTTCTATTAGTATTCTGTGCTTATATGTGATTTCGCTTTGCTTGATTCCTATTATTTATAGTTTTATGCCTCTTCCAAAGGATAGACATCTAAAGCACTTAAGCAAGCAATGGTTAGGAGGACTTTTGGGGGCAATAGAGCGTATCGTTAAGAAGCACAGATTTGCTACTTTTTCCGTGGCGGTTGCTCTTTTGGTGGCAAGTATTATAGGGATTTATCGTATACATATTTCAGGGAGTATCATTGAGGATATGCCTAAAAATGAGACCTTCTATGATGATATTCTCTTCTTTGAAAAGGAATTTGGCGGAATTATGCCCCTAGAGATTACGGTGGATACAGGCAGGAAAAATGGAGTAATGCGCCCAGCTACTTTGGAGAGTATGGCTAAATTAGAGGAGTACTTGGAGGATATTCCTGAAATTTCCCAGCCTCTTTCTATAGTAAGGCTAGTGAAATATGCTCGTCAGGCATTCTATAATGGTAAAGCGGAGTATTTTGACCTTCCTACTTCCCAAGAACGTACGTTTTTGCTCTCTTATATCAAAAATTCTAACGGAAAGGCAGATATGCTCCGTAGTTTGGTGGATAGTACTGGACAAACAGCTCGGATTACGGTCTTTATGAAGGATATTGGGACTGAAAAGATGCATCATATAGAGGAAGCTATTGCTAAGCAGACACAGAAGCTCTTCCCAGAAGACCAATATAAAGTACGCCTTACAGGGAAAGCTTATATGTTTACCAAAGGAACAGATTATTTAGTAGGGAACCTCATACAGTCTTTGCTCCTTACTATAGGAATTATCGCCCTGATGATGTTCTATATGTTCCGTTCAGTTAAGATGGTAATTATTTCTTTGGTGCCCAATATGCTTCCTTTGCTTGTTACTGCGGGGGTGATGGGCTATGTAGGAATCCCTTTGAAACCTTCTACGATTCTAGTATTTGGGATTGCTTTCGGAATTTCTATTGATGATACCATTCACTTTTTAGCAAAATATAGACAGGAACTAGTACAGAACCATTGGAAAGTAAAGCGTTCTGTATATGCAGCCTTGCGGGAAACGGGTATTAGTATGTTTTATACTTCTATTGTATTGTTTTTTGGTTTCTCCATCTTTACTTTATCAAGTTTTGGTGGGACAAAGGCATTAGGAGGGCTTATTTCTACAACCTTGCTCTTTGCAATGGCAAGTAATCTTATTCTGCTTCCTTCCTTGCTTATTGCGCTGGAACGAAGTATAGCGAACAAAAAAACTCTTATAGAACCGCATATAGATGTACTTGGAGAAGATGAAGACTAAGAACCCTATTTTACGTACGTTTTTAAAATATTTCCTACAAGGAGTAGTGATTATAGGTCCCTTGGGAACTACTATCTGGATTATCTGGTGGGTATTCTATACGATTGATAATCTGATTCCTCACCTTTCAGCTCGTTTCCCAGGGTTGGTTTTTGGAATTATCCTCATAGGAACCACCCTGATAGGCTATCTAGGAAATCGATTTTTGGTAGGTAAGTTCCTAGTAGAAGGGCTTAACTATATACTGGAACATACTCCAGGAATAAAGTTCATCTATAAAACGATTCGAGAGGTGATAGGGTCTTTTATAGGGGATAAACAAAAGTTCTCTAAGCCTGTATGGGTACGAGTGCAGGAATCGCCTGAGATTTGGCGTATAGGCTTTCTCACTCAGGAAGATATGTCTTTTGCGGAGCTTCCTGAGATGGTAAGTGTGTATTTGCCACATTCTTATGCTATTTCAGGATGGGTTATTCTCATTGATAAAAAGCAAGTAAAGCCAGCAGAAGGATTCTCTGCTAAGCAAGCGATGGAATTTGCTGTCAGTGGAGGAACGGTTCTAGGAAATAAAAATAAAGAGAAAATAGGGCAGAAGTCTTGATTTTTTCATAGAAAGTTGTATCTTTGTTCTGAAAATAAAAGAATATGAAAATAGGCGTCATAGGAGCGATGGAGAGCGAAATACAGCTCTTGAGGGAATATTTGGGAAATCCTCCAGCGATAAATATTCATAAATATGCTTTCTATCAAGGGAAAATAGGCTCTCATCAGGTAGTTGTTCTTCTTTCAGGGATTGGAAAGGTAAGTGCAGCGGTAGGAACTGCCTTGCTCATTGAGCATTTTACGCCAGATCTTATTATTAATACAGGAACAGCAGGAGGCTTGCAGCAGAGTAAGGTGTTTGATATGGTATTGGCTACTGAAGTACTCTATTATGATGTGGATGTAACTGCTTTTGGTTATGCCTTGGGGCAACAAGCTCAGATGCCTGAAAGTTATCTTCCTAGCCAGCAATGGTTTGATAAGGCAAAGGCAGTGGTGAGTAAGTATAGCCCGATTCTACACACGGCACCTGTAGTCTCAGGAGATGCTTTTGTACATAAGCCCGAGACTCGTCAGTGGATAGAAAACCACTTTCCCCAAGCGCTTGCAGTAGAGATGGAAGCTGCAGCAATTGCACAGACCTGCTATCTGCTACAGACACCTTTTCTTATTATCAGGGCTGTCTCTGATAAAGCAGGAGAGGGTAATACGGTATCCTATGATACCTTTGTGGCGCAGGCTGCCCAGCTTTCAGCACAGATGAATATAGATTTTATTCAACACCTTTAATCTTCTAATAAAAAAATAATGGCAAACTGTATTATTCCCCCTCATTATCAAGCTCCTTATGGCATTATGGATACGGAGCGCGCTATCAAGTTTATCAAGGACTTCTTTGAGAGAGAACTCTCAAAGGCACTGAATCTTACTCGTATATCAGCCCCTCTTTTTGTGAAGCAATCTTCAGGATTGAATGATAACCTCAATGGGGTAGAGCGTCCTGTGAGCTTTCAGATGAAAGAGGCTCCTGAGGAGACTATTGAAATCATCCATTCCTTAGCAAAATGGAAGCGACTAGCACTGAAGCGTTATGGAATTCCTCAAGGAGAGGGAATTTATACCGATATGAATGCCATTCGTCGTGATGAAATTCTGGATAATACGCACTCTATTTATGTAGATCAGTGGGATTGGGAAAAGGTAATTACCACTGAGCAACGTACTTTGGCTTACCTTGAGCAAACAGTTAGGAGTATCTATGAGGTTTTCCTTCGTACAGAAGCCGCTGTAGTAGAAAAGTATCCTAAGTGCAAGGCTTTTCTGCCAAAGGAAATCACCTTTGCCACCTCTCAAGAATTAGAAGATAAGTACCCTGAGCTTTCTCCATCGGCTAGAGAACAGGTATTTGCTAAAGAAAAAGGAGCTATTTTTATTATGCAGATAGGAGGTAAGCTTGCTTCAGGGAAAAAACACGATGGACGAGCTCCTGACTATGATGATTGGCAACTCAATGGAGATCTTATTCTCTGGAATCCTATCCTAGAAAGTGCTTTGGAACTCTCTTCAATGGGTATTCGTGTAAATGAGGCTTCCCTCCTCAAGCAACTACAGGAGGCACAGCAGGAACAAAGAAAAACCTTGGATTACCACCAAATGCTCTTAAGTGGAGCACTTCCTTTAACTATTGGGGGAGGGATAGGGCAGTCTCGTATCTGTATGTTTTTCCTTCAGAAGGCTCATATAGGAGAAGTACAGGCATCTATCTGGACAGAAGAGATACTTGCTCTGTGTGAGCAACATCATATAGAACTTCTATAAGGAGATATTTTTGCTTATGAAAACCTTTTCACTTGCGCTCTCGGGAGGAGGTGTACGTGCCTTGGCTCACGCAGGATTACTCAAAGCCTTGGAACAATATAAGTTTCGTCCGGTGGCTATTTCGGGAACTAGTGGTGGGGCTCTGGTAGGAGCTCTCTACGCCTCTGGAATAGCTCCTGAAGAGATTAAAGACTTCTTTAAGCAGACGCCTCTTTTTAAGTTTTCTATGCTCTCCTTTGGGAAAATGGGACTTATAGATAGTAATAAGTATCCAGCTTTGTTCGAAAAATACCTTTCTTGTCATACTTTTGAACAACTTTCCATACCTATAACAGTGGTTGCTACTAATTTGTTAGATGGAAAAGTAGCTTATTTCTCCAAAGGAGACCTGATTGCTCCTTTGATAGCTTCTTCTGCCTTGCCGCCTTATTTTTCTCCTGTAAAGATAGACAATGGTATCTATTGTGATGGAGGGCTATTGAATAATTTCCCTATAGAACCTCTCAAGGGAAAAGGGGATATTCTTGTAGGAAGTTTCATAAATCCATTGGAGAAGATAGATGAAAAAGAGCTCAAGAATCCTATCAAGTTTTTCCAACGTATATATAATGTTGTGATGGATGGTTCTTATGAGAAAAAGTTCAAGAAATGTAACTATATTTTTTTACAGGAGCTAGACAATATAGGAGTTCTGGATACCAAACTGATAGATGAAGCTTTTGACTATGGTTATCAGCAAGCACTCACCCAGCTGGATGCCTTAAGGGAATATTTAGAGAATTAAAAGAAAAAATTGTATCTTTGCAGGCCTGAAGATATTTTTATAAAATTTTTTAAAAATCAATGAATCCCGTATATATTACCCGAGCCAGCAAATACCTTCCTAACGCTCCTATAGGTAACGAACAGATGGAAGATTTCTTAGGAAAGGTAAATGATGCTTTTTCTAAAGCCAGACGTATCGTATTGAGAAATAACGGTATCCAAACACGCTATTATGCCCTTGATACAGAAGGCAATCCTACTCACTCCAATGCGAACTTAACTGCTCTTGCTGTGGAAGAGCTCTGTGATGCTACTTTCTCTAAGGAAGCAATAGAAGTACTTTCTTGTGGCACCTCTACTCCTGACTGCTTATTACCTTCGCACGCAGCGATGGTACACGGTTGCCTAGGAGGACACCCTCTAGAGCTTAACTCTAGTTCTGGGGTATGTAACTCAGGGATGAACGCTCTGAAATTTGGTTATCTTTCAGTGAAGTCGGGGAATAGTGCCAATGCTGTTTGTACGGGTTCAGAAAGGGTTTCTATGTGGCTCAGAGCAGAGAAATATCAGCAAGAAATAGATGCTTTATTGGCACTAGAAGAGCAACCTATTTTAGCTTTCAGGAAGGATTTTTTGCGCTTTATGCTTTCCGATGGAGCTGGAGCTTTTCTGCTTCAGAATACACCTAATTCCTCAGGGATTTCCCTAAAAATAGAATGGATGGAGGCTTTCTCCTATGCACACGAATTGGAAGCCTGTATGTATGCGGGAGGTGATAAGCTTGCGGATGGTTCTCTTAGAAGCTGGAGTGATTATCCTCCTGAGCAGTGGCTGAAGGACTCTCTATTTTCTATTAAGCAAGATGTAAAGCTCCTCAATGAAAATATCCTAGTGAAAGGAGCTCAGAGTATGGAAGTTGCTCTACAAAGGCATAAGCTCGCTCCTGAAGGAATTACTTATTTTCTCCCACATATTTCTTCATTATACTTCAAAGAACGCCTCTATGAAGCTCTTAAGAACCAAGGAATTGAAATACCTTTAGAACGTTGGTTCTTAAACCTTCCTAAGGTAGGAAATGTGGGGTCTGCCTCACCCTATCTGATGCTGGAAGAGCTGATGCATAGTGGGCTCCTTAAGCAGGATGATACAATATTGCTCTCAGTGCCTGAAAGTGGACGTTTTTCTTATTCCTATGCCTTCCTAAAAGTAGTTATCTGATGGAACCAATGTATCGAATTTATCCTAAGAAACGCTACCAGAGAACGCTGGCAATTCTAAAAAAAATGGCTCCTCAAGGACAAAAGATATTAGACTTAGGAATAAGAAACCCTTTCTCTGAGGTAATGGAAGCGGAAGGGTATCAGGTAGTTAATACCTCAGGGGAAGATTTGGACTTATACCCAGAACAGTTACAATCCTTCTCAGTAGAGATGGTTACAGCTCTTGAGATACTAGAGCACTTAGTGAATCCCTTTGGTGTTCTCCAGCAACTTCCTGCCAAGAAACTTTTAGTAACAGTACCTTTACGCTTATGGTTTGCTCCAGCCTATCGCAATCAAGAGGATCCCAGAGACTGTCACTATCACGAATTTGAAGACTGGCAATTAGATATGCTCCTAGAAAAAGCAGGCTGGCAAATAAAATACCGTGAAAAATGGACGCACCCTACCCAGAAATTGGGCTTTCGACCCTTGCTGAGGTATTTTGTACCTCGCTATTATGCAGTTTATGCTGAAAAAAAGGAATAATACCTTCCTTAAGACTTCTTATTATGAATATAAAGGACAATTATAAAGACTTTATAAGCCAATGTGAGCAATTGGATTACTCCAATACTCAAAAAATCTTCGATTATGCACTTAAGGATTTGTATAAGCTTTCGTCCGAATTATGTCTGATTATGATGGTAAATGCCATTATCCAAGCGGAAGAGTGTCTGGACGAAACCATTCCAGAACGTCTATATACTATTGCCTCCTATGGGGGGAATATAAGTTCTTATATCTATATAAGAGCAAGCTTATGGAGAATGTGAATAAACCTAATTTCTATCATAAAGACGTATTGGAGGAGGTATTAGAAATAGTAGAGAGGAAGTACGAAAAGATGAAAGTAAATCTAAAAAACTATGAAATTAACACTCAGTTATAAAAGCAATGATGCAAAAGCCCTTGCTTTTCAAACTATTAGTAAAAGTTTATAATTCGTTTTATTATAACAAGAGCTTGTTGCTCCCTTTAATAAAAGAAGGCTCCATTTAGTAAATCTACTATTATGTTTCTTTTCTAATGATGTAGAATCAGAAGAGTCTATTCTATTTTTTTAAAATACCCGAAGAGTTTATAATATAGAAACTACATCAATATTTTGCTGATACTATAGATCATAAAGAATGAAACAGCAAAAATATGAAAGTTATGATGATGAAATATTGCCTGAACTATGTATTCTTCTCTTAATAGGTC
>CAJPPS010000006.1 GCA_905372595.1 uncultured Capnocytophaga sp.
GGATGATTTGGCACGTTTTATCCAAACTCTGGAGCAGAGATATCATATTCTTCTGCTGGATAAGATGAATGTTACTTATAGGCACGAGGGAGAGATATATTATGTGCCTTTGACAGATTTTAAGAAGCTTGCTCAGCAGAAGAAGATTTCACAGGAGACTATTGTTTTCAATAATTTAGTGAATAATAAGTATGAATATGAGCATTCTTGGGAGACAACAGTGCTCAATAGCTGGCATAGTCGATTTCTTAAATAAATTAAACAATCAAAAAGAGGCTACCTTATTTGATAGCCTCTTTTAATTTCTATAAAAATTGAAGAAATTATTTCTTAGCAGATACTTTTACTACAAGCTCTACTTCATCATTGATAAGGCGGTCTTTTAAATCTCCGAATACAGACCCAGAGTTATAATTTACTCCATAATCTACACGGTTGATTTCAAAAGGTTTAGACTCAAGTGTTACAGAGCTATCAGTTACAGTAAGGGTAGCAGGGAAGCTGATGGTTTTGGTTTTTCCCTTTAGAGTAAGGTCTCCAGTTACATTGGTTCCATCAAATGCGGTAAGCTTAAAAGTACCAGTAGGATATTGTCCTACATTAAAGAAATGATCAGCTTTGTCAGCCTCTCCAGTTCCTTTTAGGTGAGCTTCTAGGTCTAGCTTTCCTTTGTCTTCAGTGAGATCAGTTACTGTAATAGAATTCATATCTAGAACAAATTCTCCAGATACTTTTCCATTCTCAAGGGTGAAAGAACCACTCTTAAGAGCGATAGTTCCATTGTGGCTTCCTGTAGGCTTAGACCCTTTCCACTCTACTACAGAAGTAGGCTCGATATTGAAAGTGCCAGATACACCAGTTTCAGTGGTTAGTTGCTCAGCAGAAGCCTCTGCTTGTCCTTCCTGAGGTTGTGTGGTGTTGTTACAGCTAGCTAAGCTAAGTGCAAAAACAACAGCAGTTGATAATACAATTTTTTTCATTTTTTTATGTTTTTTAATAAAGGGCAAAAGTAAGATTTATTTTTAGATTAAATAGTTACAAAAAGATTAAACTTAATGTAAAAATATTAAAAAGAAGGGGCTAGAGGTCTATCCGTAGAGAATATTTGGATTCCTTTTTTTGCCCATTCATTATAGAGATGATTTCCTTTGGCTTCAGCTCGCTTATCTAGATTTCCTAAAGTCCCAAGGATAGCAGGAATTTTCAGTTCATTGAGTTGCTGATATATAGCATCAGAAGCTAGATGTACTCCAGTGAAAGCCAGTAGTTTATTCTTAGGAATTCCTGTTTGTAGAATACGTTCTAGTTCTTCTTCATTGCGGATGGTTACCGAGATGAGCATTTCAGGAGCTACCTTGTGTAAGGCTTGAGCCTGGGCTACATTATAGCTGATGAGAACTACCTGCCCTTGCATACCTTCAGCACGGACAAGGTCAGCTACTTTCTGGTAGGAGATGCCTTTCTTGAAGTCCAACATTAGGTAGGCATGATGTTGCTTACTCC
This sequence comes from uncultured Capnocytophaga sp., assembly GCA_905372595.1. GTDB lineage: Bacteria > Bacteroidota > Bacteroidia > Flavobacteriales > Flavobacteriaceae > Capnocytophaga. The sequence continues at coordinate 1,504 of CAJPPS010000006.1, forward strand.
AAGAAAGCACTTCTTTAAGAGTAGGAATTTTGAATTCTGTAACGGAACCAAAATCATCAATAAGCCTTTCCTGAAGGAGTTCTTCCCTTTTAAGAGAGGAAACGATTCCTTTTCCTGTAGCGGTACGTCCTAGCTGGTCGTCATGCATTAGAAATAACTCTCCATCAGCACTCTCGAAAATGTCAATTTCAAAACTATGAATACCTTTCTTGGAGAGATATTGTATAGTCTGTAAGCAATTCTCAGGATATCCAGCAATGCCTTTTCCTGCACGATGGGCAGAGATAATAGGCTTTTGTGAATAATAGGAAATATTCGTGATTTCTGCTTGAGGGGTAATTTGCCCTGAAGAAGCATTTTTGCAAGCTACTCCTATAAAAGAAAGAAGTAGGAATAAGAGGATTTTTTTCATTTTTACATTCAGTTTTCAAGGGGCAAAGATACATCAAATTTTGGAAAAACTTCTCTAGCCTTTTGTTTTGATTTTCAAAAAGATAACTCTTTTGGAGGAATTCTTAAAGGAGAAAAGCTCTCAGAAAGTAAATAAGATGTAATTATTTAATTATTTTTCAGAAATAGGCTCAATAAAATTGTAGTTTTATTAACTAAAAAAGGAGGGAATTGTGATATTTGTATGATTTAAAATTTGTATATTTGCGGGAAAATAAAAACCTAATCTTTATGCGAATCAAAATAAGTATTTGCTTATTATTTTCCCTATTTGGACTATTAAATACCTTTGCTCAGGAGAAGCAAATAAGTGGAGTCGTTAAGAACCCACAAGGGCTTCCTCAAGCGAATGTATTGGTTCAGCTCAAAGGAAAGGCTACTGGAAGTACTCAGACCAATGCAGAGGGAAAATATACGATCCTTGCTCAAGAAGGAGATGTATTAGTGTTCTCTTTCTTGGGGATGAAAACTGTGGAGCGTTCCGTGGGAAATGCCTCCACTATAGAGGTAGCTCTTGAGAGTGATATAGCCAAAGGACATCTACCACAGGCTGCTCCTTCAGAGAGTTCTACAGTGGCACGTACCAATGTGCGTGGTCCTTCATCTATCTATGGGACTAGTAAGCCCTTATGGGTAGTGGATGGCATAATCCTTGATGATGGAGTGGAGCTAAGTCCAGATGACCTCTCTTCCTCAGATGCTAAAACACTTATCGCTTCTGCTTTGGGAGGACTTTCTTCAGATGACATTGCTTCTTTCAAGGTGCTTAAGGACGCTTCTGCTACTTCTATCTATGGTACTCGTGCAGTAGCAGGGGTAGTGGTGATTACCACTCGTAAAGGAGCGCAGGGGTCTAGTAGCATTTCTTATACAAATGAATCAACTTTTAGGCTTGTTCCCACCTATGATAATTTCAATATAATGAACTCTCAAGAGCAAATGGATTTCTATATGGAGATGCTCAGAAGAGGAAATTATTCTTATCATACACTTACTACTCGCAAGTACAAAGGAGAAATCGCACGAATGTATGAATTGCTTAATACAGCAGGTCCTGATGGGCGCTTTGGGTTAGATAATACAGATGCCGCCAAGACGGCTTACTTACAAGCTGCAGAACGCCGTAATACAGACTGGTTTGCTAAACTTTTCCAGACGAATGTAATGCAGAACCATTCGGTGAGTATCTCTACAGGAACAGAGAAAGCGTCTTATTATGCTTCTATTGGGGTTCTTACAGACCCAGGTTGGATGAAGTTTAGCAATAATGACCGTTATTCAGCCAATCTTAATGCTAATTATAAGCTTAGCAAAAAATGGACTTTCAATGTAATCGTCAATGGAGCTTATCGGGAAGCAAGAACACCAGGAAGCGTGGATCCTCTTACAGGGAAAGTATCTTCCTCTCTTGACTTAAATCCTTATTCCTATGCACTAAATGCCTCCCGTACCCTTTCTCCCTCTCAGTCCTATACCTATCGTTATGCTCCGATGAATATCTTTGAGGAATTGCAAAATAATTATACCAATACTAGTGTAGGAGATATCAAAATACAAGGGAGACTTGCTTGGAAAATTACCCCAAAGGTAGAAGCTACAGCTCTTGGAGCTATTAAGTACCAGAGTATCGCTCAGGAATTAAACCAGACCGATGATTCTAACTTAGCGAGAGCCTACCGTGCTGCGGACAACCTCAATATCATCAATAGAAATGATTATCTGTATGAAGATCCTTATGATGATTTTGATACCCGTAGAACGGTGCTTCCAGAGGGAGGAATTCGAGAAAAAACACAGAGTATCCTCAATGGAAAAGATTTCCGTGCAACCATTGACTACAAGGATTCTTTCTCCAAGGGAATTCACAAAATACAGCTCTTTGGAGGAGCAGAGACCAATGACACTTACCGCAATAAAGATTGGAATAAGAACTTTGGTTTGCTCTATCAATTAGGTGAAATTTCTTTCTTCTCTTATGAAGCTCTTAAGCAAATACAGGAAAGTACCAGCCCTAACTATTATACCGTAACCAATACCACTACCCGTAACGTAGCTTTCTTCTCTAACGCGACTTATGCTTATAAAGATAAGTATATTTTCAATGGAACACTCCGTACCGATGCTACCAATAAGTTTGCTAGCTCTCGTTATATTCGCTGGATGCCTACTTGGAATGTCGCTCTTACTTGGAATGTTTCCAGAGAAAAATTCTTCCCTAGCCTAAAACCGCTTTCTAACCTATCCTTTAAAGCTTCCTTTGGTTTAACTCCAGAGAGCCCATCAGTGAGCAATTCCTTGGCAAGAATTGTAGGAGATGTTCCTTGGCGAAGCCACAGCCGTACTCGAGAAACAGCTCTTAAGGTGGCTGATGTAGCCAATTATGATCTTACTTACGAGAAAACACAAGAGCTCAACTTAGGTACTCAGATAGGTTTATTTAAAAATCGTATCAATGTAGCTCTAGACTGGTATACCCGTAATAACTATGACCTTATTGGGCGTGTGCCAACCCAAGGACTTAACGGAAGTATCCTCAGTTATGGAAACGTTGCTGCTATGCGTTCTTATGGTGTTGATTTGAGCCTTGAGACACAGAATATCAAGCTCAAAGACTTCTCTTGGACAACTACTTTTATCTATGCTAAGAACGAGAACAGAATCACAGAGCTCTATGTAGATGCTTCTATGGAGAATATGGTAAGTGGAAATGGTTTCTCTAAGCAAGGCTATCCTGTAGGTTCTATCTTCTCTATTCCTTTTAGAGGACTTAATCAAGATGGACTTCCTACCTTTGCTGATGCCAATGGAAATACAACTATTGACGGGCTCCGTTTTGACCAACGTGATAATCTGGATTTCCTCCAATATTCAGGAACTGTTAAGCCTACTGATGTAGGTAGCTTAGGTAACTTATTCAAATACAAAGGCTTGTCCCTTAATGTGTTGTTTACCTATTCTTTTGGTAATGTATTACGATTGCCTACCGCCTTCAAGGCAAGTTATGATAATGATGCCTTGGCAATGCCTAAAGAATTTGCCAATCGCTGGATGCAACCAGGTGATGAACGCCGTACCAATGTCCCTGTGATAGCTTCCTTATATCAGCAAAATGAAATGCCTACCTTACAGTATGCCTATACAGCCTATAACTATTCCGATGTACGTATTGCCAAGGGTGATTTTGTCCGCCTAAAAGAGATTTCTTTAGGATATGATTTTGACAAAGAGACAGTTCGTGCAATGAAAATCAAACGTTTAGGAGTGAAATTACAAGCCACTAATCTCTTCCTATTATATGCAGATAAGAAGCTTAATGGAGCAGACCCTGAAGTGGTTGGAAAGAGTACTTTTATCCCTAATCCTAAACAAATTACCTTTAGCTTGCGTGTAGGATTATAACTTTTAATCTGTTTGAAATGAAAAAAATAATTACATTCTTAATAGCTCCTTTCTTACTTAATTTGGTAGCTTGTGATAAATTTCTGGATAAAAATCCAGACAGCCGAGTAGAGCTGGATACTGCCGAGAAGGTTCAGAAATTCCTAGTGAGTGCTTATCCGAGTGTCTCTCCAGCTGTACTTACTGAGTTTTCTTCTGATAATATAGATGATATAGGGGCGAATAACCGATACACTTTGCCTTTTATAGAAGAAATTGTTTATTGGAAGGACTTCCACGAATACGGAAATCGTGATGGGCTTCGTTCTATCTGGAATGATTCTTATTCGTCTATCTATCACGCCAATCTTGCCTTGGAGGCGATAGGCAAGTTGCCAGATTCACCTAGAGCAAGAGCTGCTAAAGGAGAAGCTCTCGTGGCACGTGCTTATGCTCACTTTGTACTAGTGAATCTCTTTGGAAAGCATTATAATACCACCACTAGTAGTACTGATTTAGGAATTGCTTATGTAGATGCTCCTATTACAGAGTTCCGAGCACAACGCCCTCGTAATACAGTAGCAGAGGTGTACCAACGTATAGAACAAGACCTTACAGAAGGATTAGCCCTGATTAATGATTCTTATTATAGTGTCCCAAAGTTCCATTTTACCAAGAAAGCCGCTCAGGCTTTTGCAGCACGTTTTTATTTGTATAAAGAGAATTGGGTGAAAGCTGAGGAAATGGCTACTGCAGTATTAGGTGAAACTATTGTTCCTAGTGTATTGCGTAACTGGAGCGCTTTTCAGTCCTTACTCCCAGGAGACCCTCACGCCAAAGAATTCAGCCGAGATGATGTAGAAGCCAATATTCTTCTTACAACTATCGTAACCAAAGCCAATAGCTATATTGATGAAACTTCGGTAGCCCGCTTTACACACGGAGCAGCTTTGGCTAGTAGGGAAACTTTTTTGGACGGGAATAACCTTTGGGGAGGTGATCAGTCTGCTTATAAAGATAAACCTTATGTAAGATATAGACCTGAAATCAGCAAATATACTTTTACAAAATATCCTAAGTATGCCAATAGCCGTTCTCAAGTGGCTCTCTTCAATTCCGATGAGATATTGCTCATACGTGCAGAGGCTCGAATCTTGCAAAGTAATTATACAGGTGCCTTGTCAGATTTGAATCTTTTTACTTCCAGATACCTTACAGTGGCTACCGCTTATACTCAGAGTGATATCAATACCGCTTATGATAGGATAGCTTCTTCAAGCTATGATACCACTACTAAGCTTAGCTATGCTACTCAGAAGAAAGCCCTACATCCTGCTTTTACAATTCCTTCAGGGGCTGAGAATATGATTCATTACTTGCTTCAGTGTCGTAGGTTACTTACCTTAGGAGAAGGATTGCGCTGGTATGATATTCGCAGATATGGAATAGAAGTTTATCGCCATCAGTTAGATAACGAGGGTAATGCCTATGTAAAGGAAGTACTTACCCCTACTGATAACCGTCGTACTTTACCTCTTCCTGTAGATGTAGTAGCGGCAGGTTTAGAACAGAATCCAAGATAGTAAAACTAGAAATATGAAAAAAATAGCATTAACATTCTTATTAGTAACCCTTACGTGGTCTTGTCAGAAAGATGAGCCAAGTAAGAGTGATAGTGTAGTACAGCTCACTACACAGGAAGAAGTGCAGAACCGAACAGAATTAGACAGATATATCCTTGAGAAATTCAATAATGCCTATAATCTCCAGATTGTTTATCGTTATTCCGAGAATGATATCAGCCGTATTCTTAGGTATACAGCACCTCCTTCCACAGCAAAAACACTGGAAGCGGTGAACTTCCTTAAGTATATGTACTATGATCCCTATAATATGATTGCTCCTCCAGGATTTTTGCAGAACTATTCTCCTAAGCAATTGGTGCTTATCGGTTCTCAGGCATATTCGGATACGGGCTCTCGCTACAATGGTGCTGCGACCAATGCAGTAAAGATAGAGCTTACAGGGATCAATGAAAGAGTATTCAATACCAATTCAGATTCCGAAATTAAGGATATTGATAACCGTGTGCTAAGGCTTATTTATCACGAATCATCTCATTTGTTGGAGCAAACCAAAGTTATCCCTCCAGCCTATGAAAGGCTCTCTGCAGCCGACTATAAGGGAAGTGCTTGGACTACCGCTTGGTCAGGAGAAACTTACCTGAAATCGGGCTTTATCAGTGCTTATGGAAGTGATAATATTCACGAGGATTTCGTAGAGATGATTGCCCGTTATATTATCTATTATCAGAAAAACCAATGTGGCTGTGAGACAACAGACTCTTCCTTGGATACCGATGGAGATGGGCTTAATGATACAGCTTACAATACTTGGAAAGCGAGAATTCTTCGCAAGGGATATATCTGGGAAGAGGAACTTGCTAAAGCTGATGGAAAAAATAATGAGTCTGCTGATTATACAGGAAAGGAAATTATTCTTATGAAAATAGGAATCGTTAAGAGCTATCTCCAGAGAGAATGGAATATAGACCTTGATGCCTTAAGGGCGGAAATTCACACTCGACATGCTAATCTGCCCAATAAAGATTTTTCTCAATATGAATGGTAATTTATGAAAAAGTATATATATATGTTCGTCGCTTGCTCTTTCCTTATGGCTTGCGACCAAAAAGAAGAAGCAGTATATGATCAGAGTTATGTACAGCGTACTAATGCAACCGTAACAGAATATTCAAAAGTCCTAGAGGAAGCTCCCAATGGCTGGCTATTGCGCTTATACCCAGGGGAAAACCAATACTATGGAGGGTATAATTTTATTGTATCTTTTGCAGGAGGGAAAGTTACGGCTGTTTCAGAAGTTAATACTACAGAAGCTACCTCTGACTATTCTTTGAGCTTTAATGAAAAGGTAATTCTCTCCTTTGATACTTATAATGAAGTATTACACCAATTTGTAGAACCCTCTTATCTGTTTCCAAGAGGGAAGGAAGGAGATAATCAGTTTGAAGTACAATCCTATGAGAATGGTGTTTTTACTCTCAAGGGGAAACACTCTCTTAACCTAATGACTCTTAGTAAGTTCGAAGGGAATAAGACAACCTATTTGGATAAAATACGTGCCAGAGAAGCACAATTCAAAACCGTAGGAATTACTCCCATTACCCTCAATGGAAAGGAAATAAAGCTAGTTCTTCATCCTACTTTACATCAGCTTTCGATAATAGCAGAAAATATTGACTATCAGAAAGGATTTGTTTATACCGACACAGGATTGAAGCTCTATGAACCTATTGTGGTAGAAGGAAAAACGTTCTCAGAATTTTTGATCTCTGAGGATAACCAAAAGCTCTCTACTCCTGATGGAACGATAGAAACAGCTTTGGTATATACACTTCCATATAATTTCCAAACCAAGCGTTTGATACTGAACCTATCAGATGACAGATGTAGTAGCCCTTCTGCTTTCTCTAAATTATATAATCAGTATAAGGAAGTTACTTATAATAGGCAGAACTATACTATTACCCCTAAAGTACAATTAGGGCTCAGTGGGGGAGAAGCTGCCTTGACTTTTTCTCTCTATCAAGCGACTTCTACAGCTCGTTATACCTTGGATTTTTTACCCGTTCCAGGACATTCTAACCAAGTGAATATTGTAGAGGGGGTAAGGAGCCTTAACTGGAATGTATTTGCTGTACTTTACCCTATTGTGCAAAGCTTGGTAAAGAATGCTCCTTATGAAATTACTGATGTTAATGGAGATGGAACCCAGTATAAGCTTACTAGCGTTGAGAATAGTGAAATTAGCTTCTTGACTACACCACAAAGGGCGACCCTTCCTTATAACTTCACTACTCATAGGGCAAATTTACGTTTTGCTACTGATTATGCTTGCCAAACAATGATAGATGCCTATACAGCCGTACAAAACTATACTCGTACAGTGAATGGAAGTACAGTTACAGATGTTTTGGGGAATACAATCTATTTTGGGAAAAATGGAAATAATGTAGGCTTTCATTTCTATCTGACTCGCACAGGAAGAACAGGGCAAATCAACACAGTACGTAATATAGATTTCCTTCCTGTCCCTTGTGATACCAATCAGATGAATATGATAGATAAGGGTACGCTCACTAACAATACCAATTGGGGTTCTTATAGCTACCTACTTCCTATTGTGAATATTTTTATCCAGAATGCACCTTATACAATGTCTAATGATGGCTCTGGGTATATCCTTTGGACAAGTGTAAAAAATTCAAATATATGGTTTTATACTTACTAAAAAGGTGAGTTTTAGGTAAAATAGGCTATCCGAAAAGGATAGCCTATTTTTTTGAAGATTAAAATTTATGAAAAAAATCGAAAATTTAGCTTTCTAAGCAGTAAGTAAGTGCTTGGTGAATCCAGATTTATTGAGCTTTTCCTCAGCATAAGCACGAGTAACTATGAGCTTTTTCTCTTCAGTACTAGGAAGGGAGAACATAGCATCAGTGAGGATACTTTCACAGAGAGAGCGTAGTCCTCTTGCGCCTAGCTTGTATTCTAAGGCTTTTTCAACTATGAAATCTAACGCTTCTTCTTCAAAGGATAATTCTATATCATCCATTCCAAAAAGTTTGATATATTGCTTTATTATGGCGTTTTTAGGTTCAGTAAGAATCATCCTAAGCGTCTGTTCGTCCAATGGATTCATATAGGTAAGTACGGGAAGCCTTCCGATAATTTCAGGGATAAGCCCGAAGTCTTTTAAATCCTTATGGGTTACATATTGTAGGAGATTCTTATCATCTACACGAGTCTCTTTAGAGGTATTGTAGCCCACTGCCTGACGATTCATTCGTTTGGCAATAATCTGCTCAATTCCATCAAAAGCTCCTCCAGCGATGAATAGAATATGCTCAGTATTGACCTCAATATATTTCTGGTCAGGATGCTTACGCCCGCCCTTAGGTGGGACATTCACAATAGAACCTTCAAGGAGCTTTAATAAGGCGTGCTGAACCCCTTCTCCAGAGACATCTCTTGTAATAGAAGGATTATCTCCTTTGCGAGCAATTTTATCAATTTCATCAATAAAAACGATGCCTCTTTCTGCTCTATCTACGTCATAATCAGCAGCTTGCAGAAGTCGTGTAAGGATACTCTCTACATCTTCCCCTACATATCCAGCCTCCGTGAATACTGTTGCATCTACAATGGCTAAAGGGACATTGAGCATTTGGGCAATGGTGCGAGCCATAAGGGTTTTTCCAGTCCCCGTTTGCCCTACCATTACAATGTTACTCTTTTGGATTTCTACCTCATGTTCGTCTCTGTCCTGTAATAAGCGTTTGTAGTGGTTATATACAGCTACAGAGAGTACTTTTTTGGTAGCTTCTTGCCCAATAACATACTGGTCAAGGAAGAGCTTGATTTCAGTAGGTTTCTTCAGAAGAAGATCCTTATTGAGCGCCATTATGGCTTTCTTTTTATTGTTTTCGATTTCCGAACGCCAAATACTAGCTGCTTGTTCTATACAATAATTACAAATATATACATTACTTTCCACTCCACTAGAGACAAGGAAGACATCCTTACCCGAGTGGCGTCCGCAGAAAGAACAGGTTTCAGTAGTTGTACTCATAGAATGTTGAATTTTAAGGTTATTTTTCTCGGATAAGTACCTCGTCAATCATCCCAAAATCTTTAGCTTCCTTAGCAATCATCCAGTAATCACGATCACCAGTTTGGATGACTTCTTCTAAGGATTTTCCAGAATGATGAGCGATAATTTGAGCTAATTCTTCTTTAATTTTTAGGATTTCACGAGCGGTAATTTCTATATCACTTGCTTGTCCTTGAGCACCTCCTAAGGGCTGGTGAATCATCACACGAGAATGAGGAAGGGCAGAACGCTTGCCTTTAGCTCCTGCACAAAGGAGCACAGCCGCCATAGAGGCTGCCATACCTGTACAGATAGTAGCTACTTCAGGCTTGATGAATTGCATAGTATCATAAATACCCAATCCTGAATATACCTCTCCCCCTGGGGAGTTGATGTAAATTTGGATATCTTTGTTTGCATCAAGGCTTTCTAAGAAGAGTAGTTGAGCTTGTATGATATTGGCAACGTGTGAATTAACATCTGTTCCTAAGAAGATGATTCTATCCATCATTAGGCGAGAGAAGACATCCATCTGAGTTACATTCAGCTGTCTTTCTTCCATAATATAGGGGGTCATACTACTAATGATAGTATCATAGTAAGTGCTACTGATCCCTCGGTGTCCGATAGCGAATTTCTTAAATTCTTTAGAATAATTCATAGTGGTAAAAGTTTTTTAATGGTGGTGCTGATGTGTATAGAATTTCTCTATAAAAGAATCCACATCTATAGAAATTTTATTAAGGTTTGCTTTTTCTTTATAGAATGCGATGAGCTTACCTCCTATGAGTTCTCTGTGGATACGGTTTACTTCTTGTTCGTTCTTAAGGGTATTATTTACAAAAGAATCTATCTGAGTTTGTTCTACATCGGTGAGTCCATAGCGAGCAATCTGAGCACGGATGGCATTTTCTGCGAAAGTACGAATTTCAGGATAAGTTACCTGTAGATTATTGTCTTTGATAATTTTTCCTTCGATAAGCTGATAGCGTAGTCCTTTTTCAGAACGCTCATATTCTTGATCGGCTTGTTCTTGAGTGATTTTTTCCTCACTGGTTACTCGAATCCATTTTTTGAGGAAAGCAGCTGGAAGCTCAAAATGAGTCTTCTCAAGTAATACTTCAGTAGCATCATCTAAGAGGCGTTGGTCAGCATTAACAAGAAACTCTTCGCGAATACCTTCAGCTACTTTCTCACGAAAAGCTTCTTCAGTGGTGATTCCTTGATTAGGATATAATTGGTTAAAGAAAGCTTCATCAAGAGTAGCAAGAACTACTTCTTGGATATTCTCTATGGTAAAGGTAAGATCAATATCAAGGGTATGTACCACCTCGTGAGGGATTGCAAGAGCTTGCATTAGTACGTGAGCATCCTTGAATAAGTTCTTAGAAGGAAGAGTAAGCTGGTCTCCTACTTGTTTTCCTTTGAGCTGTTCAAGTGCTTCAGGAGTAAGTGACTGGGTAGTGAAAGTGTATTCCTTATCTATGTTTTCTTTTTCATTGAAGAAAGTACCTGTAATTTCAGCATTTTCAGTTACTGCCTCACAAGGGACGAGCGAACCAAAGCGTGTGCGAAGGTGCTCTATCTGAGTGGATACTTCCTTATCTGTAACCTGTATCTCATAATAATCAATAGGGGTAGAGAGGTCAATAGAGAATTCAGGAGCTAAGCCTATTTCAAATACAAAAGTATGTGAAGGAGCATCCCAATCTACACCAGGAGCATCTTCTTTAGGAATAGGTTGTCCTAAAAGGTCTAGGTTCTCTTGAGTAATATACTCATTAAGCTGTTGGCTAATGAGTTTATTGACTTCATCCACTTGGATAGCACGTCCGTATTGTTTTTTTACCATTCCCATAGGAACGTGTCCTTTGCGAAAGCCAGGAATAACGGCATTCTTACGATAGTTATTAAGGGCTTCATCTACTTTAGGTTGATAATCTTTTTTATCAATGACTAAGGTAATTACGGCATTGAGCGCGTCTATGGATTCTTTGCTAATGTTCATTAGGTTGTTTTTTATGTATTGAAAAATTCAGTTGGCAAAAGTACTATAAAATATTGGTTATACCAAATTTTTAGTCAAAAAATATCTTTTAGGAGCTTTCAGAGATTCCTATGAGAATGCTTGCGGCATTTCCTCCGAATCCAGTAGCATTGATGAGGATTTTTCGTAGTGGTCGCTCTGGAAGGCTTTCTAAGTAAGGAATGGGTAGAAAAGTCTGCTTTTGGAGCATAAGAATCGCCATTTGTAGGGCTAGGGCACCACTAGCGGCAAAAGTATGACCTATTTTCCACTTATTGGAGGTGAGTAAAGGGATATTTTCTCGAAAAACTTCTTTGATAGCGTGGTATTCAGACAGGTCTCCCTTAAGGGTACCTGTAGCGTGAGGGATGATTACATCTACCTCCGAAGGAGAAATTCCTTCTAGGGCTTGGCGCATACTCTCTTGTAAGGCTGTTCCCTCATCGGAAATTGCCACAGGATGTTGGATGCGTTCGGTAGCGTACCCAATGCCTTGTATAAGGGCTATTGCATTAGGGCGAAAGCCTTCTTCTAGGGCAAATACAGCAGCTCCTTCTCCTAAAACCATTGTGTTGTGATTCTTTTTCCAAGATAGAGGCTGAGAAGGATAATTATCTGAAAGAGAACCATACACTTTGAGAGCTTTCATTTGAGCAAGGGTAAAAGGGGTTAGGGGAGCCTCACTTCCTCCAGCAAGAAATCCCTTCGCCATTCCTGCCTTGAGCCAAGCAATAGCATTGATTATAGCGTGTAAAGCAGTGGAACAGGTAATAGAATGAGAGAGTGCCATACCTTGCCCTTTGGCATCCTGCATTACCCACGAGGCAATATTCCCTAAGGAAGTAGTAGGAGAGGCGAGAGGGGAGCATTTACCTTGTTCTAAGTAGTTCTTATGAGCTTCCTCTAGTAAAGTAGTAGCTCCTCGGGAGGAGCCTATATTTACCCCAAAATCTTTCTCATTATTCCAGCCTGCTTGCCTGAGGGCTTCCCGTGAAGCATAGATGGCATAGAGGACACTGGGGTCTAAGCTCTTGTATTTCGGATTCTCTTCTTGTAGGAGGCTTATTTTCGCAAGACTTTCTGAAGTAATACGTCCTATAGGAAGTTTTTCTGTCCCCAGAGTAAATCCTTCAAAAAAAGGAATGTTTGACAGATAGGATTGCCAAAGGTCTTCCTCACAGGAGCCTAATGGAGAGATACTCCCCATTCCTGTAATAGAAATAGTAGTTTGCAATAGTCAAGGATTAAGAAGTTAGGGCAAAGGTACTATTTTTTTCATTATTTGGCAAGAAATTATTACAAATTTAATGCTTTAGGAGCTTGATTTTCCTAGAGCAATGTTGTATCTTTGCGGAGGTTTTCTCAAGAGTATCTCAACCTTTGAGTTTTTCTTTGGAATTACTAACCCTATTAAATATATTACTGATGACAGGAGCAGAACTACAACAGAAGCTCAATGAGCATTGTCAGCAAATCCATGATCAACTTTCTGGATTTCTTTTCTATGGTATTCTTAGCTGTGCTGATGGTACTACACTGGCGAAAGCCTCCGCCAATGATGAGGTTTCAAAAACTATTGAACAGGGCTCTGCCTTTAACCTGACAATTGTCAATCAGGTAAAGCAGGTCGTGGCAAGTAACAAAGGCTTAGGAGAATTACAGCTGGATTTTATTCTTATCGAAACTAATAAAATCACCTTTATGATGATGGTCTCTTCACAAGGGAAGTTTTTCTCTATCACGGCCTTGGACAGAGAAAAGGCGAACTTAGGAATTGCCCGCGCCCTTATATACAAAAGTAAAACCGAATATGGAGATATTTTAGATAATTTCTTTTAAAAAAACGATATTATGTTAGCTATAAAAAATCCAACTACCACAACTGCGTGGAAAGCTTTGCAATTACATTTCGAAAGAGTGAAAAATGTAACCCTACAAGAACTCTTTAAAGAACATCCTACTCGCGCCAAGGATTATTCTCTGGTCTGGGAGGATTTTCTGGTGGATTATTCCAAGAACAATTGGGACGAATCTACACGTAATTTGCTTCTACAATTGGCGGAAGAGTGTGACCTGAAAGCCTCTATTGAAAAATACTTCACTGGCGACAAAATCAATGCTACTGAAGGTCGTGCGGTACTCCATACCGCCTTACGCTCAGCAGAAAAAGAAATTTTGGTTGATGGGCAAAATGTTATCCCTGAAGTGGCTCAGGTAAAAGCCAAAATCAAGACTTTTAGCCAGGAGGTCATCTTCGGAAAGCGTACCGGTTATACAGGTAAGCCTTTTACCGATGTGGTGAATATCGGAATCGGTGGGTCGGACTTAGGTCCTGTAATGGTTACCGAAGCCCTAAAGTTCTACAAAAATCACCTCAACATTCACTTTATCAGCAATGTAGATGGTGATCACGTATATGAGGTAATTAAGCATCTCAACCCTGAGACGACTCTTTTCGTGATTGTCTCTAAAACCTTCACCACTCAAGAGACCCTCTCCAACGCCTTGACGGTGAAAGAGTGGTTCCTCAAAAAAGCCAAGGAAGCCGATGTAGCCAAGCACTTTGTAGCAGTTTCCACCAATCTTAAAAAGATAGATGAGTTCGGTATCGCTCCTGAGAATGTGTTCCCTATGTGGGACTGGGTAGG
>CAJPPS010000007.1 GCA_905372595.1 uncultured Capnocytophaga sp.
AAGCCGATAAATACACCACCATAGTGGATCGACGTGAGGGAATCCGTGAGGCTTACCTCCGAAGCCAAGCAGGGGATATTCTCTTACTGGCAGGTAAAGGACACGAGACTTACCAAGAAATCAAGGGAGTGCGTACCCATTTCGACGATATGGAGGAAGCCAGAACCCTAATGAATGAAAAAAACTAATAAATACCAATGTTATACTATCTATTTGACTATTTACATCGAGCATACAACCTCCCTGGGGCCGGAATGTTCCAATACATCTCCTTCAGAGCAGGGCTGGCAGCGATTCTTTCCCTGCTTATTGCCACTATCTTTGGAAAGCGGATTATCAACCTATTATATCGCCTACAAGTAGGGGAAACCGTACGTGATTTGGGGCTTGTAGGACAGAAAGAGAAAGCAGGCACGCCTACTATGGGAGGCATCATCATCATTATTGCTGTGCTTATCCCTGCCCTACTCTTTACCAAGCTCAGCAATATCTATATCCTACTACTTATCATCTCTACTATATGGATGGGAATGATAGGCTTTGCCGATGACTATATCAAGGTATTCCGAAAGAATAAAGAGGGGCTCAAAGGGCGCTTCAAGATACTAGGACAGGTAGGCTTAGGGATTATCGTAGGGGCTACCCTATACTTCCACCCCGATGTTACAGTGAAGAATGAGAATGCTCAGGCTTCTCGTATGAGGGAAGTAGTACGTCCTATTAGTACTTTAGAGGAAGTGAAATCTACCAAGACCACCATTCCTTTTATGAAAAAGAATGAGTTCGACTATGCCTCCCTGATCCAGTGGGTAGGAAAAGATGCCAAGAAGTGGGTTTGGCTTATCTTCATCCCTATTGTTATCTTTATCATTACCGCTGTATCCAATGGAGCCAACCTCACCGATGGTATCGATGGCTTAGCGGCAGGGAGTTCGGCGATTATCGTCTTCACCTTAGGGATTTTCTCTTGGATTTCAGGGAATATTATCTTCTCAGAATACCTCAACATAATGTATATCCCTCACGTGGGGGAAGTAACCATTTTTGTAGCCGCCTTTGTAGGGGCACTCATTGGTTTCCTCTGGTACAACACCTATCCCGCTCAAGTATTTATGGGGGATACAGGAAGCCTCACCATCGGAGGGATCATCGCCGTGCTTGCCATTATGGTACGCAAGGAATTATTAATACCTGTACTTTGTGGGATTTTCTTGCTTGAAAATGTATCGGTAATCCTACAAGTCGCCTATTTCAAATATACCAAGAAGCGTTATGGAGAAGGGAGGCGCATTTTCCTAATGTCGCCACTGCACCATCATTATCAGAAGAAAGGATACCACGAGAGCAAAATCGTAATGCGGTTCCTCATTGTAGGGATTATCCTAGCTTTGATTTCCTTTATCACGCTGAAAATACGATAAATCTTGTGTAAAGAGACAGAGATATGAAAAAATTAGTCATTCTTGGAGGAGGAGAGAGCGGTGTAGGTGCCGCCATCTTAGGAATCGCTAAGGGCTGGGAGGTGTTCCTATCCGACCTTTCTCCCTTAAAGGAAAAATACCGAAAGGAGCTTGAACAATTAGGGATTCGCTATGAAGAAGGCAAGCACACCGAAGCGGAAATACTTTCGGCAGACTGTGTGATCAAGAGCCCAGGCATCCCTCATA
This sequence comes from uncultured Capnocytophaga sp., assembly GCA_905372595.1. GTDB lineage: Bacteria > Bacteroidota > Bacteroidia > Flavobacteriales > Flavobacteriaceae > Capnocytophaga. The sequence goes on from CAJPPS010000007.1 coordinate 1,668, forward strand.
AAGCCCCTATGATTAAGAAAATACAGGAGCGAGGGATTGAGATGATTTCCGAAATAGAGTTCGCCTCCCGCTATACTGATGCAACAATTATAGCCATTACAGGAAGCAATGGGAAGACCACTACGACCAGCCTTATCTATCACTTGCTTAAGGAAGCAGGGCTTTCAGTAGGTGTAGGAGGCAATATAGGACACAGCTTTGCACGAATGGTTGCCCAAGAGGAAAAAGCATATTATGTGCTAGAAATCAGCAGTTTTCAGCTAGATGATATCAGTTCTTTCCACCCTCATATCGCCTTGTTGCTCAATATCACCCCTGATCACTTGGATAGGTATGATTATTCGTTTGAGAAATATACCGATGCGAAGTTCCGCATCACCGCTTACCAAGGAGCGCAGGATTTCCTGATTTATGATGCCGATGACCCTGTAATCCTAGAAGAGCTTAAAAAGCGCCCTATTGCCGCTCAGTTGATTCCTTTTTCCTTAGAAAAAAATAACCCACAAGGAGGTTTTGTCCTTGGAGAAAATTTACATATTACTTTTAACCAAAATACTTTAGAAATGCCAACAAAAGAACTTACCCTAAAGGGAAAACACAACTTAAAGAACGTAACAGCAGGCTCCTTAGCCGCTAAAATCCTCAATGTACGCAACGAGAATATCCGTAAGAGCCTAACCACTTTCCAAGGGGAAGAACACCGCTTGGAACTTGTAAAAAAGGTCAATGACGTTACCTATATCAATGATTCCAAAGCTACCAATGTGAATTCTGTTTATTATGCTTTGGATGCAATGCCTGCCCCTATTGTATGGATTGTAGGAGGGGTAGACAAGGGAAATGACTACACCCCTTTGATTCCTTATGTAAGAGATAAGGTGAAGGCTATCATCTGTTTGGGATTGGATAATCTAAAGATTAAGCAAGTATTCCAAGGTATCATTGCCACCATCATAGAAGCTCATTCTATGGAAGATGCGGTAATGGTTGCCAAAGGGCTCTCCTCTGAGGGTGATACGGTACTCCTCTCTCCCGCTTGTGCCAGCTTTGACCTCTTCGAGAGCTATGAGGACAGGGGTAGGCAGTTCAAGCGTTATGTAGAAAAGCTCTAAGGAAAAAACTCCCTTATGCAAAAACTTTCCAAGTACCTAAAAGGCGATTTAGCCCTGTGGGGGGTTATTTTTTTCTTTGCCTTGATTTCATTCCTGCCCATCTATAGCGCCACGAGTAATATTGTGTATGTAGAGGGGCTGAAGGGGGATATTTTTTACCATTTTTTCCGCCATGTCCGGCTGGTTATCTTTGGACTAGTGGTCGCCTATGTGGTACATCTTATGCCCTATAGGTACCTCAGACCTATTTCACGGCTAGGACTCTTCATTACTTGGATTCTGCTCCTACTGGTAGTGATGAAAGGAAGCACCATAGAAGGAGCCAATGCAAGCCGATGGTTGTATATCTTTGGTATTTCTGTCCAACCATCTGCCATTGCGATGATTGTGCTATTGGTATATGTAGCCTCCTACTTAGCGGAAATCTACGGGCAGAAAGTTACCTTAGGCGATAGCCTACTCCCCTTATGGCTTCCTGTAGGCATTACCGTAGGGCTGGTAACCCTCCCGAACTTCTCTACAGGGGCTATCATGTTCTCAATGGTTATCACCCTAGTATTTATCGGGCGATATCCTTTACGGCACATCTTTTCGGTATTTGTACTAACAATAGTATTAGCAGGTATTTTCTACCTTTTTGTCCGTGCCTATCCAGATGCCTTTCCTCACCGTATGGATACCTGGCGCGCCCGTATAGAGCGTTTTTTTAACAAGGATGAAGCTAAAGAAGAGGACTACCAGAGCCAGCGCGCAAAAATGGCCATTGTCTCAGGGGGCTTGCTCGGACAGGGCTCTGGGAAGAGTGTAATGAAGAATCTCCTCTCGAAGAGTTATTCGGACTTTATCTTTGCCATTATCCTAGAAGAATATGGCTTATGGGGAGGAGCGGGTATTATTTCGTTCTTCATCATAATGTTGGCACGATTTATGATTATCTCCCTGAAGGCTCCTACTATCTTTGGGAAGCTCTTGGTACTAGGAGTGGGACTCCCGATTGTCTTTCAGGCTTTTATAAATATGGGAGTATCGGTAGGATTGCTTCCTGTAACGGGGCAGAACCTACCCTTCTTCTCCAGCGGGGGATCCTCTATTGTAATGACCTGCCTTGCCCTAGGAATTGTCCTAGCAGTGAGTAGGCGACCTGAGGAGGAGCTCAAAGCCTTTCTAGCTGAGAAAGAAGCCAAAGAAAAAGCCAAAGAACTATCCTCTGAAGAGGACTCCGATGAGCAACAGGCTCCTATAAAGCCTATAACCCCTGAAAATTAAACGAAAAAACTAAATACTATGAAATACTTCCTACTAAGCTTACTATTGCCTTTTTCAGGCTATTGCCAGCTGATAGACCTAACCCTAACCCCTAAGGAGAAGAAAAAATATCCGCTTGAGGTAACCTCCATTGTACAGATGAAGCAGACCATCAACGGAGCCGCTGTAGAGGCAAAAGCCAAGAGTACTACCAAACTTTCTTTTGCCTTTGGCAAAGAAGAAAGACGCATATTCCCTGTAACCCTACGCTATGAGAACGCTTCCTTACAGATGCAAACTATAGTGAATGGACAAGAAATGCCCTTAGGGAAAGTACCCTCCTACCTAAACCAAGCCGTAGGCTACCTCAAGGGAGAAACCTTCAAAGGAGATATCTCCAACAAAGGAAAGATATACAAATTCACCGGTACTACCCCCATCCTTACCAACGCCATAAAGACTTTAGAGAAGAAACAACCTAAAGACGCTCCTATAGCCCCTTTCGAGCGCGAGCAAGTAGAGGCGCAACTAGTGGCTACTTTTGGCGAAGCTACCCTACAATCCAACCTTACCAATGTATTCGCTATATTCCCTAGCCAGAAAGTACGAGTAGGTGACACTTGGGAGGTAACCTCCTCCCTCTCCAAGGATATGGATATCACCATCAAGACCCAATATACACTGGTGGAAGCCAACGACCATACCCTCCAGATACGAGGAAAAGCAATCATCCAGAGCCAGCGGGAGAAAGTGATCCTCCAGCAAGGGCAATACATCTTCTTCACTATGGAAGGAGAGGTAGATAGCTGGCTATTCCTAGATCCCAAAACTAAGTGGTTCCAAAAAGGATGCATACGCCAGCGGGTAAAAGGCATCAGTGAAGCAGAAGGCGACCTAAGCCACCCTGGTAAGGAAATCCCCTTCGAAGGGAACTCGGAATTACTGCTGAATGATTGGGTAGAAACCGCTTCTTAATTTAAAGAATATTTCTCATTGCTTTAACGCTTCTATTGAGAAAAATTTAATAACTTAGCACCTCAATTACACATAAGAAATTATTCCATATGAGTACCGTAGATATTCATCAGATTAACGAAAAAATAGCTAAAGAAAGTGCCTTTGTGGATACCCTTACCAAGGAACTCTCCAAGGTAATTATTGGTCAGAAACCAATGGTAGAAGCCTTACTTATTGGGCTCCTTGGGCAGGGGCATATCCTCCTTGAAGGGCTACCAGGACTCGCAAAGACCCTAGCCATCAATACACTTGCCCGAGCAGTAAAGGGTTCTTTCAGCCGTATCCAGTTCACCCCTGACCTCCTCCCTGCCGATGTTATCGGGACAATGACCTATAATGTGAAGCAGAATGAGTTCTCTATCAAAAAGGGTCCTATTTTTGCAAACTTTGTACTTGCTGATGAGATCAACCGTGCCCCTGCCAAAGTACAGTCCGCCCTACTGGAGGCTATGCAGGAGAGGCAAGTAACCATAGGAGACACTACCTTCGCCCTAGACCGACCTTTCTTGGTAATGGCTACCCAAAACCCTGTAGAGCAGGAAGGTACCTACCCGCTCCCTGAGGCACAAGTAGACCGCTTTATGCTGAAGGCGATTATAGACTATCCTAAGCTAGATGAGGAACAACTCATTATCCGCAACCAGCTTACAGGAGAGCAACCTCAGGTGAATCCTGTAGTAAGCCTAGAGGAGATTCTCCACGCTCAGCGGGTCGCCAGAGAAGTCTATATGGATGAGAAAATAGAGAAATACATACTGGATATTATCTTTGCCACCCGTTATCCTGAGAAATACAATCTAGGGGAGCTCAACGGGCTTATTACCTTCGGAGCCTCTCCGCGTGGTAGTATCAACCTATCGGTAGCGGCTAAGTGCCACGCCTTTATCCATCGCAGAGGGTATGTAATCCCTGAGGATGTACGTGCGGTAATTTTCAACGTATTACGCCACCGTATAGGTATTAGCTACGAAGCAGAGGCAGAAAGTATTACCTCTGTGGATATCATTAACAAGATTATCAACACTATAGAAGTACCTTAGTCAATTACTAACATCAGAAATAGGTGGCGGAGCAATCCAACACCGACCCCGAAAGAGCAAAGCTTAGGTTTTGCTCTTTTATTTTTTAGCTATTAAAGAAGCTTCTGTTCGAGGTGTGTTTGAAGTTATTGAGTATTTTTTCCAACCCATCCCTTCCAAAGAGAACTAGGATGTTGAGATAGTGAAAATTCCTTGCTGGCGCTAGCTTGGAGGTTGTGCCTACCATTCACAGAGCTTTAAGCTCTTTTTACTAAGGAGGAGCCGTAGGGTGAGCAGAGGTATTAGCGCCTAAAAAAGTGCGGAATATTACCCTCTTACTGGTGCTAGCTTGGAGCTTGTGCCTACCATTCGCAAAGCTTAAAAGCTCTTTTTACTAAGATAGGAGCTGTAGGACGGGCAGAGGCATTAGCACCTAAAAAAGTGCGGAATATTACCCTCTTACTGGCGCAAGCTTGAAGCTTGTGCCTACCATTCGCAAAGCTTAAAAGCTCTTTTTACTAAGGAAGAGCCGTAGGGTGAGCAAAGGTATTAACATTTAAAAAAGGCGCGAAATTTCGCGCCTATAAGTTTCTATTCTGGAGACTGGGGAGTGTCTTTTACTTTCTTGCTAGCAGGACCGAAGTGCTTCTTCAGGTCTGCATAGATAGCTTCTCCACCAGGAACTTTCTGAGAGGCGAGGTACTTGATATAGTTATAGTAAGCGATACTAGCAGCATAGTTGTAGTTATCCAAGAATGTTTTGGTATCCTTAAGGTCTTGCAGGATATGGGTGAGCTTGTTCAGAACCGGCTCTACGCAAGTACGAGCGATATAATCCTTGTCAAACTCTTCTTTGTTAATGGTAGGAGGAATGCTAGAGGGTTCCTGATCCATATAAGCCTTACACTTATCCACAAAGCCCTTGTTACGTTCGGCTATGCTAGCCAGTTGTCGTCTTTGTTCAGGGGTAAGCCCAACTGTTTTACCTTGGAAAACTTCAGTAATCATCTCCAATGCATCAGAAAGCTTTGCTAGCTCCTCTTGAGAGAATTCCACCATCAGGTTATTTTCTACACTCATAATGATAGTTTTATCTATTTCGGGGCAAAGATACAAAAAAAAGTGAAAAAAGAAAGAACTTAAAAAGAAAAATTAACAGACACCCCCAGAGAGTTTTGCCAGGGGTCATAGGTAGGAACTGCCCAGAAAGAACCTAATGTAGAGCGCTCTTGAGGGTTCTTATGAGGTTTTTCCTTATAGATATAAGGAAGGAGTAGGTAAGCTATCTTGGTAGAGAGGATTCCCACACCTGCCCCAGCGACTACATCGGATGCCCAATGCCTATTGTTATAGATACGAGAAAGCCCTACTGCGGTAGCTACCGTATAGCCTGTAATCCCTACCCATAGGTCTGTATCCTTATACTCCTGATAGAGCATCTCCACTCCTGTAAATACAAAAGCCGTATGCCCAGAGGGAAAGGAATTACGAGTAGAGCCATCTGGGCGGAGCTGTCGTACGGAATACTTGGTCGTATTAACGAAAATGCCCATTAGGATATGTGCCGTAGCTCCTACCACCACCCTTTGCTTAAGGGTGTGCCTGGCTGGCATTCCTACATTAGGTAGGGCAAAGACAGCCGCTACAGGAAGATATTGTAGGTAATCATCTGCAGGGAAGCGCCCCTTGAGCTCATTGGTTACATAGTGCTGTAGCTTATGGTCAAAGCGGGAGTCAATAGAGGTAGCCCCACGTGCTATCAAGGCTAGGGGGATTACAAAAGATAGGGGCTTAATAGAAGTTTTCCTCCCCTTCCCCCCTAACGAATCAGGGGTATGTACTACCTTAAGGGTATCTACCCCCTGTACAGAAAGGGTATCCGAGTACTGCCCCCACATAACACAGGGGAACCCAATGAGGAATATTAGAAGCCTCTTGTATATCATTTCCATTATACAAACTTTTTCTAGAATTGCAAGAGGCAAAGATACTACTTTTTTTGTATTTTTGCTCCTGAAATCTTTTCTCTCCTTGATACACCAATGAAATACCAAAATATCCTCGAAGAAGAACTTAAGAACAAAGTTGCTACAGACTGGTTTGCGGGCTTTGATACCACCCAAATTCTAGGGAAAATAGACTTTTCGGTGTTCCCTGAAAAAGGACACCTGTTCCACTCCATTCCACTGCTTTGGGCTGAAGCAAAAACCGGCAATTATGACACGGTTACGATGTTCGTACAGCTGATTTTGACTATTGGCAAGGCGAAAACCTACCAACGAATGGTGCCTCCTGCCTTCTTAGGCGCTTTCGACTTTCAGAAATTCGCTTTCGTTCCTTACGAGGCAATAGCCGATGTTTTTTCTATTAATGATTTCAATTGGAATGTAACCCCTTCTAATCACGAAAGCAAGGAATTTGCCCTACTTAAAACCCGTATAGAAGCCCAACTCAAGGAGAATGCCTATTGGTTCGATTTTGAAAAGGACGCTAAGGAACTGCGCTATTTTATTGAACATAATGTAAAGGAAGCCACCAACAAGGCAAAACAACCCATTGATAAGAATAATTTTGTCTCTATCTATCTGAGGTGGCTGGAGGTTGTCAAGCCTATTATCCAAACCAATTGGGAGGCGCTAAAGAAGAAAGATATCTTGGATTGTGACTTCTACTTAGCAGACCTTTTCGTAGATGACAAGGGTACAGAGACGATTACTGACGATACCGCCTTGTATGAAAATCTTTTTGTTCTTTTTGAAAACCAAGGCTATACTATTCGGCAGGAAAACCTAAAGAACATACAGGGGTTTGATAGTAGCTTTGACGCTCTGATTCGTATCAAGGACAAGGAGACCTACCAGAACTTCTGGAAGCTGTATAAGCGTCCGCCCCAGAGTGATTACCACGATTACATTATCGAACGGAGGGAGCTCCTAGTAGATCAAGATGTACGTGAGCGCAAAGGAGCTTTCTTCACCCCGCGCCAATGGGTAGCCCTCTCTCAGCAATACCTTACTGACTATCTCGGTGAAAATTGGCAAGAGGAATACTATGTATGGGATTGCGCCGCAGGAACAGGTAACCTCCTAGCAGGGCTTACCAATAAGTACCGTATCTTTGCCTCCACCCTTGACCAAGCCGATGTAAATGTAATGCACGAACGTATCCAGCACGGCGCCAACCTCTTGGATAACCATATTTTCCAGTTTGATTTCCTGAATGATGAGTTTATTCCCCAAAGAGAAGGAGGTAAGCTCCCTGATACCCTTTTTGACATTATCACCAATGAAGAGAAACTCAAAAAATTAGTTATTTATATCAATCCTCCTTATGCAGAGGCAGGAAATTCTAGGCAAAGAACTGGTACAGGGGAAAACAAGGCTGGCACAGCCATTGGGAATCGCACCTATGAAAAATATAAAGAACTTATAAAGAAAGCCAGCAATGAGCTCTTCGCGCAGTTTTTGATCCGAATTTACAAGGAAATCCCTACCTGTAAGATTGCAGAATTTTCAACTTTGAAAATTCTGCAATCTGCCAACTTCTCGGATTTCAGAAAAATCTATCGAGCGAAGCTCGAAAAAATTTTTATTGTTCCAGCAGATACTTTTGATAATGTGAAAGGACAATTCCCCATTGGTTTTAAAATATGGGATAACAGCAAAGAAGAAGAGTTTAATAAAATTATTAGTCCTGCTTATATTTATGAAAAAGGACAAATAAAATTAGACAGTATTGAAACTATTACTCTTCCAGAAACTCATATAAATAAATGGATTGTACAGTTCAAGAACAATGAAATCAACAAAATAGGAACACTTATAACTGATGTAGGTGATTTTCAGAATCAGAACCAAGTATATTTATTTAATGATAATAAGCCTATAAAAGGTCACAAAATAATAATTCCTATCCTCAAAACTAATCTGATAGCTTCCTGTACCTATTTTTCGGTAAGACATTGTATTAATGCTACTTGGAAAAATGATAGAAAACAATTTGAAATCCCCAAAGACGGCTGGCAGGAAGACAAAGATTTTCAAACCAACTGCCTTGCCTATACGCTGTTTCACGGGCAAAACCGTATCTCAGCATCTCAATACCTAAGCAATGAAGAAAAAACGCCGGCGGAGACACTGTATAATCATTGGATACCTTTTAGAGAAGAGGAGGTGGGTGCCCCTACCCTCTTTGCCAGCCACTTTATGACGGATTTTATGGCGGGCAAGCTAGGTCAGAAAGAGGCTCCAACCCAAGAACACAATCTCTTTACCCTTGCCGGAGAAGAAAATCCTAAGCAAGAATATAGTTCTTTTGTCCCTAAGGAGCCCTTGCAGTTTACCCCTCAGGCGCAGGCGGTATTTGAGGCAGGCAAAGCCCTCTGGCAGTACTACTTCTCCCAGCCTAAGGTAAATGTAAATGCCTCCTTATATGATATACGCGAATACTTCCAAGGACGCAATGAGAAAGGGAAGATGAACAACAAGAGTACTGACGAGCGGTATAATACCCTTATAGGGAACTTACGTGAAGCTCTTGGGGTACTCGCTCAGGAGATAGAAGTACAGGTGTATGCCTATGGCTTCTTGTTATAAGCCTGTACTGCCATAGCCTCCTGTACCCCGCTGGGTAGTATCAAGGGTATCCACAAGCTGCCATTCAAGGGTTTCGTGGCGGGCAATCACCATCTGAGCAATGCGTTCGCCATCCTTGATGACAAAATCTTCCTCAGAGAGGTTGATAAGTAACACCGAAATTTCCCCTCGGTAGTCCGCATCAATAGTACCTGGGGAGTTCAGTACGGTAATACCGTGCTTAAGGGCAAGCCCAGAACGGGGTCTTACCTGTGCTTCCACTCCTTTGGGAAGAGCGATAAATAAGCCTGTAGGAATCAGCTTGCGTTCGAGAGGTTTTAGAGTAATAGGTTCGGGAAGTACAGCACGGAGGTCTACCCCTGCTGATTGTTCTGTTTGGTACTCAGGCAGTGGGTGTCCTGAGCGGTTGATAACGGATACTTTAAGCATTATAGCCTTCAATTATTCGCTTGCAAAGATACGACGGCAAATAACAAAAAACAAATTTTTAGCCGTTAAACAGAAGATAATTATTTGTTGTGAAGTGTTAAGGCACCAGCCAAACTCTCTTTCTCAGCCTGTAGCAGGCTTCTCCTATAAAGAATTTCAATAAACTTGGTTGAATATCTAGTTTCAGCACCGGCTTTTTTCTCTTAGACAGGCTTTTTTTACCCTCTTCTCCATTTCTTTACTTAGGACACTATTCTTTGTTAAAAGCTAAAATTTCCTAGAATAAATTAGCTTCTACCTGTACGGATTTGCTTCCTAAGGTAGCCAAATGCTAGCACAGCATAGCTTATCAAGCACAAGGTACCTATATAGAGGTTCCGCTGAAAGCCATAAAAGACCATCGCTGAGAGGAGTACTGCCAAGAGTAAGAACCCCCATACACCCTTTCCGTAAGGGACAGGATACTTATACTGCCCTACCCAATAGGAAATAAGCATCATTCCAGCATAAGCTAGGAGGGTCGCTACTGCTGCTCCAAGGTATCCTATTGCAGGGATTAGGGTGAGGTTAGCTACAATGGTAATCCCGCCACCGATCACTGAAATAATCGCCCCCCAATGGGTTCTATCGGTAACCTTATACCATACGGACATACTGTGATAAATCCCCAAGCAGAGGTTTGCCAAGAGGATAAAAGGGACTATCTGGAGTCCCTCCCAATAGGCTTGGTTAGGAATCAGGAGCCACTTAAGCAAGTCTATATATACACAAACGAACAGAAGAATCCCCCCTGAGAAAATAGTGAAGTAGGTAGTTACCTTGGCATAGGTCGTAGGCGCCTTCTTATCCGAAGCTGAAGAAAAGAAAAAAGGTTCTACCCCAAGCTTATAGGCGGTAATGAATAGAGTCATAAAAACCCCCATTTTATAGCAACCAGCATACATCCCTACCACCGTATCAGCTTCCCCAGCAGGGTAAAGCATACGGATAAAAATACGATCAAAAGCTTCATTGACAGAGAAAGCTATCCCTGCAATCAGTACAGGAAAAGCATACCTAAAGAGCTTCTTCCACAGGGCATAGTCCCAGCAGAGCCCTATTTTCCTATACAAGGGCAATACAACCGCTAAGGTAAAGGCACTTGCTATAAGATTAGCTAGGAATATATATTGGGTATTATCAGTAAAGGTAAGTACCTCAGGGAGCTTATCCTGCTGGGCAAGCCTAGGAAAATAGAGCAGAAAGAGCAAGTTCAACCCTAGGTTCAGGGTTACATTGGCTATCTTGATAGAGGCATATCTCAAGGACTTCCCTTCATTACGATACCAAGCAAAAGGAATAGCTACCAAGGTATCCAACGCAAGTATCCAAACCGCATATTTTATATATATAACAGGGTAATCCAATAGGGTCGCGATAGTCTCTGCCCCTACCAAAGATACACACAAGAACCCCATCGTAGTAACCAGCAAAGAGGTCAAGGTAGTAGCTGCTACCCTACGAGGGTCTTCTTCGCGATTCATAAACCTAAAGAAAGTAGTCTCCATCCCATAAGTAAGGAGTACATTCCCCAGAATCATATAAGCAAAGAGTCCTTGATAAACCCCATATTGCTCTTGCGTAAGGGTACTCCCTTGGGTATGCAGAGGAGTCAATAGGAGGTTAAGCACCCTTGGTAGCACTGTCGCTAAGCCATAGATGGCTGTATGACGAATAAGATGACTGATTTTCAAAGTTCTATTAGTCTTAATCCATTAGTTCAGTGAGCTTTAAGAAGGTAGTTCTCACTTGTTTTTTGCCATAGAGTACCCCATAGACCGCGTCCAAGATAGGTGTGTAAGCAGGTGAGGGCTGTCCTTGGTTGATTTTGAAGGCATTTTCCACCGCATAATAACCTTCAGCAACCATAGACATTTCCATAAAGGCGCTTTTTACAGAATAGCCCTTTCCAATCATATTTCCAAAGGTACGGTTACGGCTAAAAAGAGAGTAGCCCGTAACGAGTAGGTCGCCTAAGTAGGCCGATTGGTTGATGTCCCTCTCCAGCGGATAGATGGCATCTACATAGCGCTTCATTTCCCGAATGGCGTTACTCATCAGTACCGCTTGGAAGTTATCGCCATAACCGAGTCCGTGGGCTATCCCTGCTGCAATAGCGTAAATATTTTTGAGCATCGCCCCGTACTCAACCCCAATGATATCCTTGCTAATATGAGTGCGTATAAAAGAGCCTGAAAGCACCTCCGCCATTGTTGCTGCCGTATCCAGATGGGTACAAGCTACCGTGAGGTAAGAAAGCCGTTCCAGAGCGACCTCCTCAGCGTGACAAGGACCCGTAATTACGCCTATCTGAGCCGAAGGCACCTGATAATGCTCCATCAGAAAATCACCGACAATTTGCCCTGTTTGTGGCACAATTCCCTTAATAGCGGAGAAAACAATCTTATCTGAAAGAGAGATGGAAAGCTTCTTGAGTTCATCAGCAAGGAAAGCCGAAGGAATCACGAAAATAAGATAATCTGCCTGCGCAACTGCTTGATTGATATCCGAAGTGAGGTGTAGTTTCTCTGTATGTAGTTCTACCGAAGAGAGGTAGTTAGGATTGTGCTTATAAGTCTGTATATGCTCAATAGCACGTTCATTATGCATATACCAATAGATGGTAGAGAGATTCTCCGAGAGCATTTTCACAATTGCCGTCGCCCAACTCCCTCCTCCAAGTACTGCGTATTTTATTGTATTTTCCATTTATTATTCTGTTATTATGGCATATAGAAAGCTATAATCATTCCCTTGCCGAAGCTTGTAACTTCCTTATAAAGAGCTAAAGCCTTTACTTAACCATAGGCACAAGGCACAAACTCACATCAGTGAGAGAGTCCGCCTGATCAAAATCTATATTTAACTGATTTAAAGGTAATTAAGCACAGCAAAGAATGTAGAGCAAAGTTACAAAAAATTCTTGAAGTATCATCAAATTTCTTCGGAAATAAACTCTCATTGGTGCTTGTCACCATTTCTTCCTTTTGAGTTGGTAACTCCCTTACAAAGAACCCAAGTCACTGCTAATTGAGCACAAAGAGCTATCAGCACAGACCAACAAAGCCTATTATTCAGAAAAGAAATTAAGATCTATAAATTTGAAGCTGTTTAAACTTTTTTAGAGAAGAAGCTG